>JAUWOG010000582.1 GCA_030612305.1 Armatimonadota bacterium
ATTCGCCGACTTGGTAAAACTGCCCCGCGAGCAGATCGAAGGCCGCCTCCGCTTCACAGAATTCGTCGCCGCGCACGACATCCAACGCCTCAAAGATTACCACACCGCACGTCTCCGAGGAGAGCCCGCGCCTCACTCCTACGAGTTCTGCGTTCAGGACGCGGAAGGTTGTCAGTATGACATCCTCGTCAATGTCGCCCTGATACCCGAAAGTTCCCGCTGCGTCATTACCCTCCACGACATCACCGACTTCAAACGCACCCAGATCGAAGCCGACGAGCTTGCGGCGTTCCGCGCCACTCTCATGCAGACCGCCAACATCTGGATTGTCATCCTCACAACCGATGCCAAGATTACCTTCTGGAGTCAGGGAGCCGAGCGCATGACCGGCTATTCGGCCCACGAAACACTCAACGAACTTGCTACCTGGGCCGACCTCTTCGCATCTCAAGCCGAAGCCGACAGAGCAGAAGACGCCTGGCAGGAACTCCTTCGCGACCGCCAGCCTGTCACCGACCTCCAACTCACCATGAAGACCAAACATGACCGCCAACTCGTTGTGTCATGGTCCGCTAACATCATCCCCGACGCGAATGGGCAAACAGTCGGCGTCCTCGCCGTCGGCCAGGACATCACACGGCAGAGGCAGGCCTATCAAGCCCTCGCCGAAGCACAACTGGAAGCCTCCGCACTCATCTCCTTCCAGGACTATGTCATGCAGACGGCCAATGTCTGGATGACCATGTTCGACATGGAGGGCACCGTCACGCTATGGAATCGCGAGGCTGAGAAAATATCGGGATACACGGCCGAAGAAACTGTGGGGTCCGCTGACATCCTCCAGAGGCTCTGCGCAATCCCTGATGAGTACCCCGAAGTAGCCAAGCACGTCAACAGCGTTTTGTCCGGCGAGGTAGCCGCACTTCAGCATGAGTGGGACATACGGTGCAAGGACGGCTCCTACCGGACTATCGCCTGGCACTCCGCCGCACTCCTTACTCCTGAGGACACCAGCGCCGGCATGATCACCATCGGTACAGACATCACCCGCCGCAGAGAAACCGAACAGCGTCAACTGACCGACCTGAAGGTCCTCAAGGCCCTCAACGACAGCCCCGACAGCCGCGCTATGATCCGAGGAATCCTCCAGGCCGTCAGGGACTTCACGGGCTGTGAAATGGCTGCCATCCGTCTCCGCCGTGACGACGACTATCCCTATATCGAGACCGAGGGCATCGAACCCGATGCTCTCCAGCCCTACATGCAACTCCGCCTCAACGACAACGCTGCCCCGGGAGCTACCCGCCCCCTCAAGCCTCCCTACGATCGCATCTTGACGGGAGCCTTTGACACTGCGGCCGAGTGGTCCTCCCACAATGGCAGCTTCTGGACCAATGACCTCCCCGAACTCATCAACTCCCACCAGGCCGCCGAACTTGCCGGCCTCACTGACGCATCTTGTATCGCCAACAGCGCCACCGCAGTGGCCATCATCCCGCTGCGCTCCGCAGGCGCCATCGTCGGCCTCCTCGAACTCGGCGACCGGCGTACTGACCGTTTCAACGTCGAAGTCGTCAGCTACCTCGAATACCTCGGCTATAGCATCGGCGTGGCAGTCCAACGACGCATGGCCGAAGAATCGCTCCGCAGAGAACGCAACTTTTCCCATAGCGTGGTGGAAAACGCCCAGGCGCTCATCATCGGCCTCGACGCTGACGCCAACGTCACCCTCTTCAACAGCATAGCCGCAGACGTTACCGGATACACTGCCGAGGAAGTCGTCGGACGAGAACTGTGGCACGTCATGGTCGGCGAGCAGCGTCTTGCGGGGGCCGCCGAGCCGTTCCGCCAGATCCTTGGCGGCGACTTCCCCAAGACCTTCGAGACTATCCTGACAACAAAGAACGGCCAGGAGCGCCTCATCACATGGCGAGGCACCGGCCTCCTCGACCGTGACGGTAACATCTGGCAGGTCATCGCCATCGGCCTCGACATAACCGCACACCGCCAACTCGAAGCACGCGTCCGGCAGAGCCAGCGCATGGAAGCCATTGCCACCCTCGCAGGCGGAATCACCCACGATTTCAACAACATCCTCCACGCCATACTATCAAACATCGAACTCATGCGTATGCTTGGTGAACTCAGCCAGCAACAGCAAGCCAAGGCCGGAGCAATCGAGGATGCCGTCAGACATGCCGCACAGATCACCAAGCAACTCGCCGCCATGGCGGCGCCCGAGCGTCCCGAGACGGCCGCGGTTGACATCAATGACGGCGTCCAAAACGTCCTCCGACTGCTCAGAGGTGCCCGCGATCAGCGAGTCACACTCCTCGATGACCTCCAGGACAATCTCCCCCCGGTGCTCGGCGATGCGACACAAATCGAGCAGGTCATCATGAACCTGTGTGTCAATGCCCTTCAAGCGCTCGGCGCCGGCGGCGAGCTCCGCGTCTCAACCAGGCTCGAAGAAGCTACCGAAGATGTCATCACGGACAACCCAGAACTCCAACAGGGACAACGATACGTCAGGATGGACGTCTCAGATACCGGTGTCGGCATGACGCCCGACGTCGTCGAGCAGATCTTTGACCCATTCTTCACCACTCGTGAGGACGAGGGCGGCACCGGACTCGGCCTCGCCATCGTCTATGGCATAGTCCAC
>JAUWOG010000037.1 GCA_030612305.1 Armatimonadota bacterium
CGCCGAGCTGGTCCCGCCCAGGGGCGGGATCGGCCTACAGGTTGTGGATTGAGGCGACGACAAATACGACCAGCGGCTATGGACTGGCGGCCTTCAAGTCGTCGGGTGCCTCTGAACGAAATCTGCATAACTACAGTTCCAGCCCGACTCTCTGCTGATGAATGAAGACAAGGCCCGCCTCAGACGATGAGGCGGGCCTGCTTGTTATCGTACGCCGCTGCACCGTCTAGTCATACACGAGGATGACGTTGCTGAGCTTGCGACTGGGAACGGTCACGAACATGCCGTTGGAGTAGAGGCCGGAAGAGGAGCCGCCGTCGAGGTTGGCCGCGCTGCAGCAGCCCAGCCGGAGCATGATATGGGCGAGCTTGTTGAGAGTGACCGGCGTATGGATGGTGACGAGCAGCAGCTTCTGCGCAGTGGTTATGCCTATGGCACTGCGGCGCGCCGTGCCGAGCACGGACGGATCGGTGAAGCCCTCCTCGCGCGGGTGCAGATAGACAGCCTGGTCGCGCACGAGTGTCGGCCCGGTACAGATGGCGTGGCGGACGCCGAGGAAGCTGAACGGCTTGACACCGTCGCGGAACCTGAACTCGACTTTGCAATTCTCATCAAAGCATATCGCGGTGCCGTGCTGTCCCTGATAGAGGTACTGACTGTAGCGCACGATGGTGCCTGTCGGCTGGCCGTTCTGGAGATGGAAGTAGGTGCCGTTGATGGCGGCGCGCGGCTGGTAGCGGCCGACAATGTGGTAGAAGTTCTGGCGCGGGAAATAGCCGCGTTTCGGGTCGGCGTTGCGCGCGAAGCCCGGCATCACGCGCACCGTGCGGGCCCGCGTGTTGACCTTGACTACGTTCACACCCACGCCGCCGATGAGCTGCCACGTGCGCGTGACGTGTGGGCTGCGGTCAGGAGTCGAGTTCCCGAACAGCGGCAGCGCGGGTGATACCGGCAGGGGCGGGGCGTCAGCGCAGCAGGCCGGCGCAATCGCCAGGATGATGAGCAGGTGATGCAGGCCGGCTGGAATCCGCCCTCGAGCTGAAGTCAGTCTGCCCGTTGCCTCAGAGATCCCGCTCACCTGCCGTCTGCCTTCTGACAAAGCCATTCATCTGTCACGTTCCCCATACCTCGAAGGTTGGCCTCTATCATGGCTATATTGAGTGCGTGGGTTTTCACTGTCGAAACAGTCATGCGACGTCTGTGCCATAATCTTCGGCAATTTCGACAAAAAAGATAAATCGAACAAGGATTTGGCACGGAGGTGACGAACAGTATTGCATCGTCCGTGTGTCGCCGTCAAGCTGAACATGGGGACGAAATGCAAGCAACACGCGGACGCGCAAGGGAGCGCCATGCCTCGGTTAGGTGCCACGCAGGAGGAGTGGGCGGAGGGGGCTCTCGGGAGCATCGTTGTCGCTCTATGCATGATAGGGGCATGTGCTGTGTGCGTTTCGCCGGCGTCTGCCCAGAGCACCATCGGTTCGCAGAGCGCAAGCAGCGGACTACGTGGCATGCTCACGCTCTCCCCGGCTATCCCCGGTACGGCCGAGTATGAGATGCAGCAGAGGGCCGCCCATGCGGAAGGGCTGTTGGGCGAGCTTGATGCGATTGCCTCGGCCCGCGTTTCTTTCTCCACCCCCTCAGATGAAGGCCGCGACCTGCGGGCGACTGTGCGAGTGGAGCTGGCCGGGGATGATGGCTGGTCCCGGCAGCTTTGCGAGACGATCGTCGCATTGCTGGTGCACGTCGAGCCACAACTGGCGCGGGAAGCCGTGCTCATTATTGACGTGCGGGGCCGCACTTTGTTCCAGAGGGGGCGGGATGTGATGCCGGTGGCGGCAGTCGGGGAGAGTGACCCGACGCATACCTCGCCGGCTCTTTCCCGTGGGACCGTGATAGGCATCGGTGCGGCGCTGGGGCTGATAGCCGTGCTCTGCTGGTGGCTGCTTGCCGGCAGGAGCGGAGGTCTGACGCGCGCAGAGCCGGGCACGCCGCCGGGACGGTGGGCGTTCTTGAGTGAGGTCCAGCCGGCAAGGCTGCAGGAGGTGCTGGGCGCTGCTCGGCCGGAGATCATCGGGGCCATCGCCGCGCAACTCGACGAGCGCGGAGCCGCTCGCCTGAGGCGCGTGATACGTGCCTCGGGCAACGAGGTGCTGCTGCCGCCCGAGCGTGACATGGACCCCGATGTCGAGGCCGCATTGGTGTCGAGAATCCGAAAAATGGTTGCCCCCACTGACTAGCGAGGCAACAGAGGAGAATGCAATTGCCAAGGGTCTTCAAGGCCGATGAGTTGCCCCAGGAGAAGCGCATCAGGCCGTTGAGCAATGCGCTGGCCGCCAGGCAAGTGCCCCATGCGGATGACGAGACCGGCGCGGCGGCGAAAGATGATTCGTCCGCGCCGGTGGAGACTGAGACGGCCGGGGTGGTACGCGAGCGCCACTCGCCGCAGGTCTCAGCCGACAGCCTCGAGCGCGTGCAGCGGCTGTTGCACGAGGTCGTGGCAGGTTTCGAGCGGCAACGCGCTCAGCTCCTCCAGCAGCTCAAGCCCGGACTGACGAAGCTCGTCATCGCGGTGGCCCAGCGTGTCGTGGACCGCGAGCTGGCTACCGATGAAGAAGTCATCCGGCGTGTCATTGATGCCGCGATTGACGAGATCGGACGCTCGGGGATCGTGACGGTGCGCGTCAGTCCGGAAGACGCCGGCGCACTGCGTGACGCGATCAGACAGGACGAGTGGCACCCGCCGACGACCGTCGAACTCGAGATCGTTGCGGATCCTGCCGTCGCCAGAGGCGGCTGCATGTTGGAGAGCGACTACGGGCAGGTTGATGCGACCGTCGAGACCCAGATTGCACAACTCGCCCGCTTCCTTGATGCGGAAGGCGGGCAATAGCGCGTGGAGGGAATGGTGACACCCAGGCGCGAGAGAGCCGCCGAAATCCATTTCGCTGACTGGCTGTCGGAGCAGATCGCGGGAGTGCGGACGGCTGAGCGGTTCCGCAAGCTGGGGACCGTACAGGAGGTCGTGGGCCTGACGATGGTTTCACAGGGCCCGCCTGCGCAGGTGGGGGAGATGTGCATCATCGAGTCCGCCTCGGATCGTCCTCCGGTGCGGGCGCAGGTGATCGGGTTCCGGGACAGCCGCGTGCTGCTGATGCCACTCGACGATACCCGTGGCATACAGCCGGGCTGCCAGGTCGTCGCCAGCGGCGAGCAACTCTCGGTGCCGGTGGGCCGGGGACTGCTCGGACGCGTCATTGACGCCTTCGGCACGCCGCTGGATGGGCGTGGTCCGGTGTCGGGGACGCGGCGGCCGGTACACTCGCGCGCCCCGCGCCCGATGGACAGAAGCGCCGCTCACGAGCCGGTCTGTATCGGCGTGCGCGCCATAGACGCCCTGCTCACCTGCGCAAAGGGCCAGCGGGTCGGGATCTTCGCCGGCAGCGGCCTGGGCAAGAGCACGCTGCTGGGGATGATCGCGCGCAATAGCTCCGCTGATGCCAACGTTATTGCGCTGGTCGGTGAGCGCGGGCGGGAGGTGCTCGACTTCGTCGGGGAGACGCTGGGGCCCGCACTCGAGCGGTCTGTCGTCGTTGTCGCCACGGCGGATGAGCCGGCGCTGGTGCGACTCCAGGCAGGCTTCGCCGCCACAACCATCGCCGAGGCGCTGCGCGACGAGGGTGCGCACGTGATGCTGCTGATGGACTCGATTACGCGTCTGGCTCGCGCTCAGCGGGAGGTGGGCCTGGCGGCCGGGGAGGTCCCGGCGCATAGAGGCTTTCCGCCCTCGGTGTACGCCATGATGCCGGAGCTCGTCGAGCGTGCCGGGCCCTCGGCAACCGGCGCCATCACCGGCATCTACACCGTCCTCGTCGAGGGAGACGACATGCTCGAGCCGGTGGCAGATACGGTCCGGGCTACGCTGGACGGTCATATCGTTCTCTCACGCACTCTGGCCGAAAAGGGCCAGTACCCCGCCATAGATGTGAATGCCAGCATCTCCCGCGCGATGGCTCGTGTGACCGACGAGGCGCACTGGGAGCTTGCCGAGAAGGCTCGCCGCCTGCTGCGCACCTACGCCGAAATCGAAGACCTTATTGCAGTGGGGGCATACGAGCCCGGTGGTGATCCGTGGGTGGACGCCGCGGTCGCGATCAGCGATCGGATGAGGGAGTTCCTGACCCAGCGGATCGGCGAGCAGACAGACCTCCAGGAAGCGCTTGGCGGCTTGCGGGAGGTGCTGCAGATGGCCGATGAGATAATTGGAGATGAAGTGGGCGCATAGGGGTGATGCGGGTCTGAAGAAGTCGAGAAGGCTTGCGCGAATCGCAGGATACTACGCGGCACAACACAAGCGGATCGAGTTGGCGAAGCGCCAGGCTGAGGGCGAGATGCGTCGCCTGCGGTCGCGGCAACAACGCCTCTCGGCGCTCCGTGAGCAAGCCTGCCGGGCAGGTTCGCCGCCAGAGACAGATGCGGCATGGGTCAAGCTCCGGAGCGGCTATCTCGGCAGGACGGATGAGGAAAGCCGAACCCTCGGTGTGACCCAGGAGCAGTTGCGCATCGCCATTGCCGTCCGGACGCGACGCCTTCGCCGGAGTTCGGGCCGCCGGCGTGCCATTCAGAACCTGCTTGCCGCTGCCGAGACAGCCGAGCAAAAACGCGAGGAGAGCCTGCACCAGGCTGAAGCCGATCAGAGAGCGGGCGTCTCACGCCGGGGAGAGATGAACACAGATGAGCGATAGGGGAGGGGATGTGCGCCCGCTGAGGATACCGCCTCCGGACGCGCCCGGGCATCTGGACACGATCGCCGTGCAGCGATGGGCCGGCTTGCTGGTCGCCGAATGCAGGCCGCGGCTCGCCGAAACCGCGGCGCTTCCCGCCCGCGGCATCAACTGCACCGGTAGCATTCTGCCCTCCACCGACCACTGGCAGCGGCCCGCTGACGCGACTCTGCTCACCGTTGCCTGGGGAGGCGTCACGGGCTGCATCGCCATTCCCATGTCTCTGGCGCTGCCGCTGGTTGCTCGCTGCCTCGGCTATGAGAGCCCTTCAGACGTCCCCCTGGGTCCCCTGGATTACGAAGTGCTCGGCGCGTGGCTGCGCCCGGTCACGACATGGGTGCAGACGAGGGCCGGGCTGGACCGCGTGACCGTAGGCCCTGCCGCAGAGACCCCTGCAGCGCCGCCGGACGGCTCGCCCGTGGTGCTGTTTCAGCTCTCCGTCAGCGTCGGCCCGCAGCAGGGGACGTGGCATCTGCTGATGCCTTGGGAGCCCCTGCGCGAGACGCTGCAAAGAGAAGCCGTCGAAGCCGCCGAGCGGAATCGCATCGAGCCGGCCGGCCTTCGCGGAATCGAGATCTCCGCTGATGTCATCATCGCCGGAGGTGTAGTCCCGCTGCGAGACAGCTTCCAGTTGGGGGTGGGTGACGTGGTCGCTCTGGATTCCGATGTGACGAGCGGCGTCGAACTACGCGTCGGCGACCGCACTGTAGCAACCGCCAGGTTAGGAGCCAACAAAGGCCGATGGGCGGTCAGAATATCCGAAATGAACTGGGCGCAGATGAACTGGGCGCAAGTGCACGGGACACGCACCAGCGATGCACCCGCAGGAGGCCGCCAATGACCGAAGATAGAGATGACTTGGGCGCCGATGACTTGGGCGCAGATGAGACGCAGGCAGAGACGCCCGCGCCGCAGCCTGCTGAGGCGCAGAACGTGCTCAGCTCCGTGGTACTGGCTGCGCTCGGCGAAATGGAGCTACCAGTTGAGGCGCGTGTCGGTGCCGCTCGCATCACGCTCGGGGAACTCCTCGAATGTGGCCCCGGCACTGTGCTGCAGCTTGATACACCGGTGAGCGGGCCGGTGGACCTGCTCGTCGGCGGGCAGCTTGTGGCCCGCGGGGAGCTGGTCGCCATAGACACGCAGCTCGGCCTGCGCATCGTCGAGATCGTCGCGGAGGATGGTGCTGATGAGGACTGAGAGCGTGCTGGCCGTCGGCCTGGCCATGCTGTCGGCGGCCCCCGGATGGTGCGAGCAGACGACCCCGTTGCCGCCGCAGTCATCCGGCTACTACCTGCTGAAGGCGGTCGCCAGTCTCCTCATCGTCATCGTTCTGATCCTGCTGACGTACTATGCGCTGAGGAAGCTGTCGTGGCCGCAGCCGAGGGCTTTGACGAGCGGGCCGGTGGAGCTGATCCAGGTACTGCCGGTCGAGCCGGGCCGCCGCATCTACCTCATCGGCATCAAGGACCGCGCCTACATCGTCGCCTGGTCGCAGGACGCCGTGGCGCTGATCGGCGAAGTGGAAAGGGCAGAAGTTGATGGCACGCTTACCGACAGCCCCGGCGACTGATGCGGCGAGGAGGGCCGTGTGCGCTGTTTGCACTGCGGCGCTTTCTGCGCTGGCGGCCGGGCCTGCCGGTGCGCAGGAGGGCCTCACGGTGGACTTCGGCGCGGACGAATCCGGCGGCTACGCACGCCTTCTTCTGCTCTTCGCGGCGATTGCTCTGGCACCGGCCGTACTGGCGGTGGTCACCAGCTTCGCCCGCATCGCCATCGTTCTGTTCTTCATGCGCGCGGGCCTCGGCTCCAACGAGATACCCCCGACCGTCGTCATCATCGGCCTGGCGATATTCCTGACGCTGTTCACCATGGCTCCCCAGATGAGCGGCGTTTACTCGCAGGCACTAGTCCCGTACATGGCCGGGGATGTGCAACTCGATGCGGCGGGGAGCATCTTTGTCGAGCAGTTGCGGGGCTTCATGAGCGAGCGCACGCGGCCCTCTGATCTGGCCGTGTTTGCGGAGTTCGCTCCGGAGCCGGACGCCGGCCAGGCGACGCCGATGAATACCGTGGTGCCGGCCTACATCATCAGCGAACTGCGCGCGGCATTCCTCATCGGCTTCATCATCTACTTGCCATTCGTCATCATTGACCTGGTCGTGGGCAGCACTCTGGCGTCTGTCGGGCTTGTCAGCCTGCCTGCGGCGGCCATCGCTTTGCCGTTCAAGGTGCTGCTTTTCGTCATGGTGGATGGGTGGGCGCTGCTGACGCACTCGCTGCTGGCGACGATGCTGTGAGGCCCGGCGCGCCGCATGTGCTCATCAGGCGACCGGCAACAAAAGAGCAATCCGTTGGCGATTAGCGGATTGCTCGTTGGAAGTGCCGGCTCCGGCCAGTGCCGTTCTGTCGCTCAGGCACAGCCCTTTGCCGCCGCTATGGCGTGAAGTTCGTGGCCTTCATCAATATGTGGAGACGCAGATGGCTGCCGGCCAGCTTGAATTCGAGGTCCACGTCTCTCAGCACCGGGCCGATGTCCTTGGCGAGGTCGCTCCTGACTACGCCGGTACACGCGCCCGTGGCGCCCTGGAAATTAATGGTCGCCTCCAGGTGCTCAACCAGCGTGACGAAGGGGTGCGAGTCGGTCTGGCCAAGGAACCTCGCCGGCGCACGCCATTGAATGCCGCAGGTGGTGTCCGTGCCGTTGAGCGTCTCGTTGTTGCTGAAGAACGGTACGGTCATGAATGGCAGCGAGCTGCTCATGGCCTCGCCGGTGACGAGGGGGACACGGAGGAATGGCTGGGGATTGGGCAGCGGTATCGCAGTACCGAGTTGTGGGCCGGAGGCTGCGCGGACCATGCGCGTGACCTTGGTGCCGTGGCCACGCGACTCGAAATAGCCGTTCCAGTTCCGGAGGCCGCCATCAAGCGCGAAGAGATAATCCGCATACGCGCCCATTGTGGAGCCGGCGTGGAAAGCGAGCGCCGGCGTAGCGAATACGGGGAAGAAGTCGGTGACAGTGCTGGTTCGCAGGGCGTTGGCGGCCGCCGCAGGTGCGATGCCGGTGGGATGGACGACGTTGTTCTCTACCTTGCGAGTAGATACGGCGTCCGCATCTACGCGCTCCCTGCCGTAGTAGGCGGATACACTGAAGTTGTAGGTCCATTCCGCGTCTGTTGCCAGGGGGAAGACGTCGCCTGTGACGGTCTTGGGGGAAACATCGTTCCCTCCGCAGCCGCCGAGCACGATAATCGCGCTGATGACGAAGAGAGTGAGCACGGTGCACTTACGCATAACGTCCTCCCAAAGAGACACGAGTTGCTGCTCCGGGTTACGGACTGCTGCAATTATCGCACAGGGACCGATGTCAGTCAACGTGGAGAAGTCCCAGTTGGCTGAACGCGAGCCCTACCGAAAGCGAGTTGAACTGACACGAGCGTGACCGACGCAGTAGAACTGTTGCGGCAGATGTTGCTTGTCGCCCTGTACCTGAGTTTGCCACCGGTGGCGGCCGCGGCCCTCGCAGGCTTCGCCATCGGCCTGCTGCAATCTGCTACGGGACAGAACGATCAGGCCGTTTCGTTCTTCCCGCGATTGCTGGCGGCCGGTGCTGCGGTCATGGTCTTCGGAATGTGGATGGTCTCTCTAGCGACCGGTTTCTGGTACAGGCTCTGGATAAGCCTTCCCGAACTCGTCGGTTAGTACGCGGCACGCATGGCCGCGCCCGGGATCGCACTCTCATGGAAGCACTGACAACGGCATTGCCGCTCTGGGGCCTCGTTTTCGCCCGTACCGCGGGTGTTGCCCTGCTCGTGCCACCGAGCGGGGTCAGGCAGGTGCCCGTCAGCATCAGGCTCGGCGCTGCGGCCGTCATTGCGGTGCCCCTCTACTACGTCGCCGGCGAGAGCGGTCCCGCCGCTGCAGACCTCGCGACATACGCACTGTGGGCAGGCAGGAACCTCATCGTGGGCCTCGTCCTGGGCGGCGCAGTCGCCCTCGTCGTGTGGGCTGCGGCGATGGCGGGGACCTATGCCGACGGACTGGCCGGCTGGTCGCCGCCACGAGCGGAGACAGGCCCTGTCGCCTCCATCTTCTACCTTCTCTGTGCGGCGCTGTTCGTACTCATTGACGGCCACCATGCCGTGCTCGAGGCTCTGGCCGGCTCATTCGTAGCGTTTCCGGTCGGCCCCGGTGCAGTTACCAGCCTGGCACGTGAGGCAGTGGTGCTGTTGCCGGGAAGGATGTTCGCGGCTTCGCTGCTGATTTCGGCGCCCGCCCTTCTGGCTGTCCTCATCGCACGGGCGCTGCTTGCGGTGACAGAGCGCGTTTCTGTCGAGCTGGCGTGCTCGGGTCTCAACACCATGACCGCGCCGCTGATAGCCTATGTCGCCGTCATCGCAGCCTTGCCTGCGGTGGCGTACCTGGTCCTGCAGCAGTTCCGCGTCGTCCTGCAGCAAGTTGCGTTCCTGATTGGCTGAGAACGGACCGCGCAGGTCGGGCTTCATGAGGACGCGACTGCGTCCTCCGCCCGGACGCGCAGCAGACAGAGATGAGCATCGAGACCGTTGCCGGCTTTCTGAGAGGGCATCATGGCGGAGCAGTCGCCGAAACGCTACGAGCCGAGTGCCCGCAAGCTGCAATACCTGCGCAGCCGCGGGATACACCCTTCGAGTCGCATGTTCTCGGGTCTGCTGGCGGTGGTGTGCGGCGGCCTGGCTGTGGTGCTGCTCGGTGCGCACACGATCATCGGCCCGCTCACGGAGATGCTTCGCACAGGCCTGAGTGCTTCTCAGATCGGCGCCGAGGAGCTGATCCAGGCCCTGTCGCGCGGCTTCGCCGTCGGTGTCGTAGCCGTTCTTCCCGCGGGGCTCGGGGCGCTCGTCGGCTGGCTTGTCGGCAATGCCCTGCAGACCGGCTTCGCCGTCCGATGGCCCGGGGCCGCCGGCGAAGGGCCGGGCTACTACACCGTACCGACGCGGCGTCGCGGCGACATAGCCGTCAGAGGAATCCTCGCCGCAATGCTCCTTGTCGGCACCTTCGTGGCGATAGCCGCCGTGTGCGGCGCTGCTGCAGTGAGTGCGGGTATGGCCTGGGACGATATTATGAGCGCCTACTTGCGGCCCGTCGTCACCAGCTTCGTCCCGGCGTTGGCGGCGGTGATCATTCTCGACATAGTATGGTGCCGGTACATCTACATGAGCGCGGCCGCGATGAGCGAGCAGGAGCGCCGGCGGGAGTCGGCGGAAACCGGCACTAGTTGGCTGACTCGGTGGCGCCGTGAGAAGGCGCGCCGCGACGGAGGTAGAAGATGAGGGTTTCGCCGCTTCTCTCGGCTCAGATGATTGTTGCCGCGTTAGTTGCAGGGGCGATGCTCGCGCTCATCGTTCCACTGCCGGGTTGGCTGCTGGACCTGCTGCTGGCGGCCAATCTCGCCGTCTCGCTGGCCGTCTTTGCCCTGGCGCTGTTGGTGAGGAGGCCGGTGCGGCTCAGCGGCCTGCCCGGGCTGATGGTCGTGTCGAGTCTGGCGCGCGTAGTCCTGGCACTCGCTGTCGCCCGCAACATCCTCCTCGGTGGCGGCGGCGGCGACATCGTATCCGCGCTCGGAGCGATGGGTACCGGCACCGGCTGGCTGGCAGGTATTGTCGTCGTCCTGATGGTGGCCCTGATAGACCTGCTGGTTATCGCGGTGGG
>JAUWOG010000218.1 GCA_030612305.1 Armatimonadota bacterium
GGCCGAGCCACCCATCGTTTTGCGGCCGCGGGGGCTCAAGGGAAAACGGCAAGGGCGGGGGGCGGGCCGCGGCCACTTCGCGCAGCGATGTGGCCTTCGACGGGGCCCCTCCATTACGGCGCAACGGCATACGGCAACGGCCGGCGGGATACAGGTTCCCCGCGAATAAACACCATTCGTTCGCCCTATAACGGCAAAGGCAAACGGCCCGGTGGGTTAGAAGAGCTCGATGCCGAGGTCGTCTTCATCGCTGCCGGCGTCTGCCTCGTCGTCGGCGAGTAGCTCGATGTCCACCTCGGGCTGGTAAAGGTCGCGATCGTCAATCGGGAAGAGATGGTGGTTCTGAGCAGCCCACTGTGCGGCAGTGCCGTTGAGAGGGCTCTTGGGATTGTAGCTCTGGTACTGGATCATCTGGCCAATCTGGACGATGACGTCTGCCAGTGTCTCGCCGGCAGCCCAGTGGTCGCCGATGCAGATGTAAGAGCCGAAGTTGGGATGGAAGATGGGGGTCTCAAGGTCGCACTTGGGCTTTTCGCGCGGGTATGATTGGGTGAGGTAGATCTTGGCTTTGTGATGGTTGCGCTCGGTCGGTCGTCCGGTGCGCTCGTCAAGCTCGAGTCCCCGGACATGATAGATTATCTCATAGACCTCCGGCGGATCGCCCGATAGAGGCGTGACGTCAATGAGCGGGTGACCTGAGAACTCGTCGCGAATGGTCTGGTAGTCAGCAAAGAGGCGGCGGAGTCGCGCATTCATAGGCTATTAGTCAGATGCTCCTTCAGTTTCGGGCAACCTGGGTATCAACAGCTTCGTCTTCGCCATCAACTGGGCGTCGTGAGCGATGCCGTTGATTGCAGCGATGAGGCCGGCGTGGTCCGGGGTGTCGTAGAACTTCTCGCTAATCTGCGCCAAGGTGTCGCCCTGTATCACCTCATAGGCGTCGCAGGGGATGGTGTCAGGAGGCGGCACGGCGATGTCGGGACCTATCTCGACGCGCTCCGGCGGCTCCTGGTCATCCGCGACAAACCCCGGTGCAGCTTCGTCTTCCGGCGTCCGGGGAGCCGGAGGTTGAGTGACGGTCCACTGCAAGGGCTCGCGGGCCGCTTCGATGGCGGGGAATGCGGTATCCATCTGCTTCTGCAGGCGGAATATCTCGGTAAGGACATAGACCTGCAGAAAGACGGCGATGGCGACGAGAACCGATAGCAGGAAGAGCGCCGACTTCTGTCCTGCATTGCTCCGGGATGCCAGCGCGGATGGGAGAGGCTGAGTGGGGATATCGGCGCCCGCAGTGAGCGTCTCCGTCGGCGGCGTAGCGGCCGCCTCGTCCGGCTGATCCCCGGTCGGTGTGGTTACGTAGAGCTTGATTTCCGGGACGCGCACGAGTGCTCCGGCCTCCCAGACGAAACAGCCCTCGTCATGGCGGATCGGGTCAACAACGTAGGCAATCTGCCAGGAGGCAGAGAAGAAATTCTGGTGGATAAAGGTGTCGTAGCTGGAGAGGAATACGCCGAAATTGGGGTGGCTGTGGTACCAGCCGAGGATGACGTAGTCGGGATAGTCGGCGTCCATAGCGGCGTTGATCTCGGCCCAGGATTCGTGGGTGAAAGTGACATTTCCCTGTGAGGCGCGGGTGTGGCGGGCCGGGATGCAGGCATGGACATGCACGGTGTTGTGCTGGTGATCCACGTGTCCGAGCAGGATGCCGGCGATCTCATGGCTGGTCTCGGCACATGCGTGGCGCTTCATCCGGGCGACGACTTCCTCGGCGAAGTACACCACCGGCGGCGTGGCTGTCTGCATCGCAGTCTGAGGGCCGCCCTCATCGGCGAGTTCAATGTCCGGTTCGTCCTCCTGCTCCCGGTCATGTTGCTCGGGAGGTCTGTCTGACACGTTGCACCTCCTTGCACGGTTCGGTGGTGACGAGGTCGTGTGGCGGACGGCGAAAGGCAAAGGCCCCTCACCCGCCCTTCGGGCACCCTCTCCGGGAGGGAGTGGGGACGGGAAAAGGCAACGGCAAAAGGCAACGGCATGTATCAACGGCAGACTCGGGCTGGAAGCTGATAGCGCGACAAGTCGCGCTATCACCTGACCTGCGCCAAGCGCAGCTCAGGCCGAGCCACCCATCATTTGATGGCCGGCGCGGTCCCGCCCAAGGGCGGGCTACGCGGGCCGCCCGACAAACGGCAACGGCGCAGGCAAGGGCGGAGTGAAGTGCGCGCGGAAACCAGGCGTCGGGCCAACGGCGCACCTACTCCAGGTCGGAGAGCATCTCGGCAGCGGTGGCATGGTGAGGATTGATGCGGAGGGTCTCGCGGGCGCGGCTGATCGCCTCCGCGTAGAGCTGTAACTCCCGGCAGAGCATCGCCAGGTTCCACTGCGCATCAGCGTGGTCCGGGTCGAGGTCAATGGCGGCGTGGTACTCAGTGATGGCCTCCTGTAATTCCCCCCGCTTGCATAGGGCGATGCCCAGGCGGCAGCGCGTATCGGCGTCGTCAGGCGCGAGCTCGACGGCGCGCTGGAACTCCGCGATGGCTTCATCCAACTTCCCCTGCGCGTCAAGTGCGGCGGCCAGGTGGGAGTGTGCGGCGGCGTAGCCGGGAGAGATCTCGATGGCCCGCTGCCAATGGCTGATGGCTTCGGGGAGACGGTCCTGTTCCCGCAGCGCCGCGCCGAGGTAGCAGTGCGCGTGGGCGAAGTCGGGGTCAATGCGGACGGCTCTCGCGAAGGCCGCGAGGGCTTCATGGAGTTGGCTCTGGGCCTGCAGCGCGATGCCGAGATGGAAGTGCGTGCGGGCGAGGTCCGGGGTCGTATCGGTGACGGCGCTGAATTCGGCAACGAGGAATTCGGCGGCGACCTCCTTGAGAATGCCCTGGTCAGGGAACAGATCGCCGAGCGTGAACTGCTGAGGCTGAAGCTCGAGCGCAAATTCGGGGTGGATCTCGGCGGCGGCTTCGAACTCGGCTCTGGCGGCGGTGGAATTGCCGCCGGCACTGAGTGCGATGCCGAGGTTGAAGTGTGCCGCGGCCTGGACGAGGGAAGGCGCATCCGCGGCCAGCGCCTGGCGGTACTCGGCGATGGCGTCATCGAGCCGGCCCTGCTCGTGGAGGAGCACGCCGAGGTTATTGTGGGCCGTGGCGAAGTCGGGAGCAAGCTGCAGAGCCCGCTGACATGCGGCTATGGCTTCTTCGGGTTTTCTGTCCTGCCTCAGCGCAAGGGCGAGGCCGTTGTGGGCCTCGGCGCCGGGTAGTGCATTGAGGTCCGCATCGGCGGCGATGGCGCGGTTATAGGCGGTGATGGCCTCTTCGATTTTGCCCTGCGCGCTGAGGACAATCCCCAGGTCATAGTGGGCAGAGGAGTGTTCGGGCCGGATGCCGATGGCGGCGTCAAGCTGTGCGGCGGCGGCGTCAAGGTCGCCCAGAGCAAACTGCGCGCCTGCGATGCCGATCCGCGCGGCGAGGTGGTCCGGCGTAGTGGCGATGGCTTGGTCGTAGGCGGCGACGGCTTCCTTGCACTCGCCCTGCAACGCAAGCGCGTCTGCGAGGGCGGCGTAGGCCTCGCCATATCCGGGCGTCGTCTCGAGGGCTAGGTGATACTGGATGACAGCCTCGTCGAAGCGCCCCTGAGCGGCGAGCGCGCGGCCGAGAGCGCAATGCGCGTCGGCTCGCTTCGGGGCAATGGCGAGGCCCATGTTGTAGGCGTCGGCGGCTTCACTATAGAGCCCCTGGCTGAGGAGAATGAAGCCGATGGTGAAATGGGCGTCGGCACGAAGCTCAGTCGGCCAGCTTGCCTCAGTGATCCCGACGGCGCGCCGCAGTGCGGTGAGGGCCTCGTCGAGCTCGCCCAGGACACAGAGCGAGAGGCCGAGACTGAAGTGAGCCAGCGGGAGGGCGGGGTCCAGTTCAATGGCGCGTGTGTACTGGCCTATGGCTGCCTGCGAATAGCCCTGGGCGGCGCAGGCGTCCCCCCGGGCGAGCAGATCAGCGGCCAGGTGAGGGGTTATCTCAAGGGCGGCAACGATCTCGGCCGCGGCCCGTTCCTCAGCGGAGTGCTCTCCGCCGCTTTGTTTGCGCAGCGTGATGGCGAGGCCGAGATGGGCGGCGGCGGAGTTGGGGTCGAGTTGGAGAGCCTTCTGGAAAGCAGCTATCGCGTCGTCGGCCTCGCCCTGTGCGGCGACGGCGTATCCGACGTTGCTGTAAGTGGAGGCGAGAGAGGCATCAATGGCGATGGCGGCTTTGCACTCGGCGACGGCTTCATCGAGGCGGCCGAGTGTGTAGAGCGTCCGGCCGAGGTTGCTGTGAGGTTCGGCGGCGTGGGGATCACTGGCGATGGCGCGGTTGTAATGGACAGCGGCCGCGTCGAGCTTGCCCTGGTCGTGGAGCAGGAGGCCGAGGGCATTGTGAGCGTCGGCGTCATAGGGGTTGGCCGCGATAGCGCGGGTGTAGGCGGCGACGGCCTCGTCGGCTTTGCCTTGGGCGCAGAGGACCTCGCCGCGGTTGCACTGGGCGTCGCCGTCGTCAGGGGCGATCTCGACGGCGCGCTGGAGTTCGGCGGCGGCCTCGTCGAGCTTGCCCTGTCTGCGGTATGCGCCACCGAGGTTGATATGGGCGGCGACGTAAGCAGGGCTGATCTCTATGGCCTGCCGGTACTCGGCGATGGCTTCATCAAGGCGGCGGGCGTCTTCGAGAGCGACACCGAGGTTGTTGTGCGCGTCGGGATAATCGGGCGCTATCTCGATGGCTCTTCGGTATTCGGCGATGGCCTGGTCCGGCTTGCCCTGGGCGTCGAAAGCGGAGCCGAGGTAGCAGTGAGCTTTGGCGAATTCGGGGTTGCTGTTGACGGCATTCTGCCACTCGGCGACTGCGGCGTGGAAGTTGCCCTCGGCGGCAAGCGCGACGCCGAGGTTGAACTGGGCCTCGGCATAGTGAGGATGAATCTGGATGGCGGCGCGGTACTCGTTGATGGCGTCGGTCGTCTTGCCACGGGCCTTGAGAGCGACGCCGAGGTTGGAGTGCGGCTCGGCGTTACCGGGGAAGATGGCGATGGAGCGTCGGTACTCGGCGATGGCAGCATCGAGATCGCCCTGCTGGTGGAGGATGACGCCGAGGATGAAATGAGCCAAGGGGGAGTCGGGGTAGAGATCGAGGGGCCGGCGGGAATGCGCGCCGGACGGGCG
>JAUWOG010000739.1 GCA_030612305.1 Armatimonadota bacterium
CTCTCAATGACGAGTGGGACACCGACTTCGCCACCTGGGATGAGGTCATGCCGATGACGACCGAGGAGGTCCGTGAGCGTGGCAACTACGCGCCCTGGGCCGACCATCGCGCCTACAATGACGTGACCTTCTCCGACTTCCTCCGCTTCGTGGACAAGACGCTGGAGAGCTCCGATGCGGGTGCACGCCTCGGCACCTCCGGCAGCCAGCGCGCCTCCGCATACGGCGGCTTCGACTGGTGGCAACTCACCGACGCGTTCGACTTCATCCAGGCCTACGACCACAAGAACAGCGGCGAGATGCACCGCTCGTTCCATGACATGATCGCCGCGCCCTGGTGGGGCTATGGCGCGACCGACCCGGCGTTGAGGCACCAGCTCTGGCGGCGACTGCTCAACGGCAACGCCGGGGTCATGTGCTTCGCCTGTCGCAGTATGTTGCAGCCCGACTACACCTACAGCCAGACGTTCGCCGAGGGCACCGTGCATCTGCGCGAAATGCAGGGCGGCCTGGCCCGGCTCCTGCGCGGTTGCGATGAGCGCGTCGCTGATGTCTATGTCCACTACTCGCAGCCCTCCATCCGCGCCGCCTTCATCACCGGCGGCGAGCCCGTCTTCATGTCCAACCGCGAGGGCTGGCTCAAGGCCATCGAGGATAGCGGCCTGCAGATGAAGTTCCTCGCCTACGCGCAAATCGAGCAGGGGAAGCTGACCGAACTGATGCCACGCGTCTTCGTCCTCCCTTATTCCGTCGCCATCTCGGATGCCGAAGCCGCCCAGCTCCGCGCCTATGTCGAGGCCGGCGGCGTTCTCATCGCAGATGCTCGCTGCGGCCTCATGGACCAGCGCTGCAAGACGCGCAACGAGGGCGTCCTCGACAGCCTCTTCGGCATCGAGCGCACGGCGGTGGACCCGGCCTCCAGGCGCGTCCCCGGCGAGGCGAAGTTCTCCACACCCCTCGGCGAATGTGACCCGACGGCAATCTCCTTCGACGAGATGTCCGGCGACACGGCCGTGCAGCTCGCCGGGGGCACTGCGCTGGGACAAATGGCGGATACGCCGATTCTCATCGTGCGCAATGTCGGCAAGGGCAAGGCCGTGCTGCTGAACCTGTTCATGGACGGCTACAACCGCCGCCGCAAGCTCGGCATCGAAGCGCCGCTGCAGGACTTGCTTGGCGAGGTGCTCGACCTCGCCGGCGTCGGCCCGTTTGCGCAGGTCAGCTCATCGCAAGCCGATCACTTCTATGTCGCCCGCTACACCGGCGGCGAGGCGGCCTACGTGGCGATTCTCCGCGAGCCCTCAACGATTCTCACCGGCGGCGGTCCCGGCAGCGCCAAGGCCGGCGATGCCACGCGGAATTCTCTGGTCAAGGCCAACTTCCCGCAGAAAGCTCATCTCTATGACCTCCGCGCCGGCGAGTACCTCGGCCAGACCGACACCGCGAGCAAGCTCATGGCCCCCGGTTATTGCCAGATCTATTCCCTGCTGCCATACCGCGTGCAGGCGGTGACCGTAACCCCGCGCACCAGGACCAAGCAAGCCGGCAAGCCCATCACATACCGCGTGGCAGTGCAGACCGATGGCGCAAAACCGGGCCGCCATGTCTTCCGCGTCGAAGTCACCGCCCCCGATGGCGCCAGGGCTTGTTACGGGATGCAGATTGCCGCGCCGGCCGGCTCAGGTGAT
>JAUWOG010000432.1 GCA_030612305.1 Armatimonadota bacterium
CCAGACATGCCTCGAAACGCATCATCAGAACATCTCTCCCTTCTCGGAATTGTCCGTCATTCGGTCACGCTTTACCAACTGCAGCACTGGCGTATCAGCCGGCCCGGCGAATTGCGTCTCCGCCTTGACGATCTTCGCTGCGCCTTCTTTGGCCCCCGGCCACCAGCCCATGCGGTTCAGCGCATACGGATATGGTATTTCGGCGAAGTCGGGCGGCTTCTCACCGAAGTGTATCTCCCCTTCGGCGGTCGAGACGTGGCTGACAGTCACCGCCTCGAACTCATTGTCCCAGGTCCACACATCGTCTGAATCGCGAGTGCAGGTGATCCCTATCGTGCAGGCCTTGATGAGGTTGCGGTACAGCCAGCCGGAGTTGCCGCGCATCTCCGCCCCCGTCCACATCAACCCCGTGGTTATCGCGATGTAGTTGTCATGCACGCACACCCACCCGCACCCGGGATGCGCATTCACCTGGTAGCTGGACAGGTACGTGATGGACTTCGCGTCCGTGTACCAGTCGGGAACCACGAACGGATCCTTGACCAGCCGGTTGAACCGCTCATAGGACTTGCGGCATCCATTGTACGTCGTGATCCCGTGCCGGTGATTCTCGATGTTGTTGTCCTCGATGTAGGTCTCATCACAGCCGCGCGCGCCGATGCCGTAGCCGGATGCGTAGGGAAAATAGCCATGGACGAAGCAGTGATCCACGACACTGTTCGTGCAATCGGTGAACATGATGCCGACATTGCCGAACAGCTCGACTTCGCAATGATCCACGCGGACATCCCGGCAGCCGGTGAGGTGAATGCCGCGCTTCTTCGCGGAGGCGGGAGGCTTCTCGTCAAGCGGCTTGGTGCCGGCTGAATGCTTGCGACACTCATCCTCCGACAGGCTCCGCAGATGCAGCCGCGAGAAACGCAGGTTCTCTTTGCCCTCGGCAACAATGAGGTCCGCCGCGCCGGTCCATGTCCCCTGCAGGATCGTATCCGGCCCGTCGCCGTAGATGCTGATATTGCTCGTCGGTATGGTCACCTGTTCGGTAATGAAGTAGGTGCCTGCGGGGATATGGACCACTCCGCCGGCTTCTCCCAGCGAGTCCAACGCGGCCTGAATGGAGCTGCTGTTCTGCAGTCCCTCGACGGTCACATGCGGCCCGGGCAGCTTCTCGGCGGCGCAGTAGAAGCGCAAGTCCGACACCTCTACGGGGGCCCCTTTGCACGAGAGCTTCACCGCACGCAACAGGGAGACGGGCCGCCCAGCCAGGTCCATATCGAGGAGAACCGTGCTCTCCTTGCCCGCTGCAAGCTCCACGGTTTGCGAGGTGTATTCCCGGTTGAGGACATCCACAACTGTCAGCGCCACCTGCGATTTGCCGGCGCTCTTCACCGTCGCCGCCACTCCAAGATAGTCGCGCGGTGTTCTCTCCAGGTTCCCGGCTCCAAGCAACTCAAGGACCTCGCCCTGCTGAGATCCGACGGTCACTGGCTCAAAGCCAAGCGGCGAGAATACCGCAATCAGAAATGCAAGTCCGGCAGTTATCGGCATCATTCATGCGGCCCCTCTTACGGAACTCGTGCCATCGGCGCAGCTACTTCGCTTCATCGGCCAACTGGAGAACCTGCACGTCCTGCGGCCCGGCGAATTGCGTCTCGACCTTCACTATCGTGGCTGACCCCTCTTCCGCGCCCGGCCACCAACCCGGCCGGTTCAGCTCATGCGGATAAGGGAATTCCTTGAAGTTGTCCGGCTTCTGCTCGAAGTGTATCTCCCCGGTCGCTCTGGATGAGTGGAGCGGGTGCTCTGTCAGCGCCACGTCTTCCCAGGTCCACACGTCGTCGGAGTTGCCGACGCAATAGGTGCCGGGCGAGCAGTTTTCATAGACGTTGCGGTACAGCCATCCGGGATTGCCGCGCATCATGCTGGCGGCTCCCATCACCGCATCATACATCGCCACGTAGTTGTCGTGAGCGTAGATCCAGCCGCACTTCGCATGAGCGTCTATCTCATGCGCGCGAAGCTGGTTGATGCCCTTCGCGCTTTGGTTCCATGATGGGAAGACTTTCGCGTACTTGACCAGCCGGTTGAAGCGCGCTATGTACGATGCCCCGCCCGCGTTGCCGGCGATCCCATGGCGATGATTCTCGAAGTTGTTGTCCTCGATGTACAGCTCCTTCGTGCCGGGAGTGCAGATGCCGTAGCCAAGCCCGTAGCGGAAGTTCTCATGCAGGAAGCAGTGGTCCACCAGGTTTCCCTTGCCGCCATAGAACCCCACGCCGAAATGCCCGAAGAGCTCAACCTCGCAGTGGTCAACCCGCACATTTTCGCAGCCGCTCAGATGAACCCCGCGACTCGTGACCGACGCCTTCTCGACGTCCTCGGGCTTCTCGGCATACCGCTTGTCGCTGTAGCCTCGGAAAGCGGTTATCGGCAGACTCGCGAAATGGAGCCGGCTGATGCGGATATTCTTTCGGTTCTCTGCATAGAAGAGTCCCTTCGCCTCAGGCCAGGTTCCCTGGATGACAGTCTCATGCCCGTCGCCGTAGATTGAGACATTGTCGCAGGGGATCACGCCCTGCTCGTTGATG
This sequence comes from Armatimonadota bacterium, assembly GCA_030612305.1. GTDB lineage: Bacteria > Armatimonadota > Zipacnadia > Zipacnadales > UBA11051 > UBA11051. Next base: position 2,589 of record JAUWOG010000432.1, read on the forward strand.
ATGTACTTCCCGGCGGGGATATACACCACGCCGCCGTCTTCTCCGAGGGAGTCAAGCGCGGCCTGAATGGACGTGTGGTCCATCGGCCCTGCGACGACGGCATCAGGCTCCGGGAGCTTCTCCACCGCGCAGTACAGCTTCAGGGAGAGCACCTCAAGCGAGGAACCCTCGACACGCAGCGCGATCCCTGAGGGCATTGCAATGCCGTATCCGGGTACCGCGTCAGTGGCTGCGCGGTTCATGTCCAAACGGATTTCAGCATCCTGGCCCTTGACTACCTGGAGGGGTGGCGTTGTGATTTGCCGTCTCAGCATATCCGCAACTACGAGCCGAACCGTCGTGCGTCCGCTGCTCCGCACCGTGACTGTCGCCCTGACGTAATCCCGTGGCGTGCGTTCGAGGTCCTTGGAAGACAGCAGCGCGAAGAAATTGCTGGCCTTGGGCACCAGCTTGCAGGGCGCAAAACCCACCGGTTCATACGCGACCAGCACCGCGCCGTCGGGGGCTGCCTCGCCGGCTCCAAACGCCACACTACAGACAGCAGACGCAACCAGGAGAACGATGAGGTGGGGGATATGACGTCGTGGCATTCTGATCATCTCCTCTGGAGAAAAGCGTCAATGGAGCCCCTCGTCGAGGGTGGCTTTGAGGTTGGTCATGTCGGCCTCGAGTTGGGGCAGATACTCGGGCCTGTGCAGAGCCGCCGCCGGATGAAAGAGCGGCACCCACAGGATCCCGTCCTTACGCACTGGAATCCCGTGCACCTTGCTTATCGAAGCCCCCGGCTCCAGCAGCGCCTGCAGCGGCACGCGCCCCAGCAGGCAGATGGCACGGGGCTGAATCGTCGCTATCTGCGCATCGAGGTACTCCGCGCAAGCCGCCCGCTCCTCCGGGCCCGGGTCGCGGTTCTTCGGCGGGCGGCATTTCAGGATATTGGCGATGAAGAC
>JAUWOG010000627.1 GCA_030612305.1 Armatimonadota bacterium
CGGAGTTGACGATGACGGTGCGCGCGGACCCATCGGCGACCGCTTCCTGCGTCACGTATGTCGGTGCCGCGCGGATGCGGTTCCGCGTGAGTGTGGCGGCCGCGGCGGCTGGCCCCTCCGAGTGTATCATCACCAGATCCAGCGCCGGCGGCGGTTTGATGCCACTGGCGATGGCTGCGGCGACAAAGCCCTCGGCGGCCAGTACGCCACCGGATGTCTCCTTCATATCAGCACCCTTCTCCATCATTGCTCCTCCGTATGCAGCCCTTCATTCACTCGCTTCCAGTTCGCCAACCGCCCCGAAGCCGGCCCGTTTGCCTTTGACATTGCCGTGTGTTGTATGCCGTTGGAGGACAGGCATCCTTGCCTGTCAATGCCGTTAGATAATGCCTTTGCCGTATTTTATCGTACACTTCTTTATTCCGCATCTCATGTGCCCCTGGAGTTTGCCGTAGGCAAACTCCATTAGTAAGCTGGGCCCCCGCACAGCTTACTACAGTTAGCGGGGCCCCTTGGCCCGCTAACTATCTATGGCCAGCAAGAGACCATCGGCAGACCCGTCGTCTCCTCCCAGCCGTAGGCGACATTGAGGCACTGAATCGCCGCGCCGGACAGCCCCTTGAGCAGGTTATCCACGGTCCCGACGGCGACTAGCTTCCCGCTCCGCTCGTCCATCGCCAGGCCGATGTCACAGCGGTTCGTGCCGGTGATGTGCTTGGTGGCGGGCAGCTTCCCCAGCGGGTGCAGGTGCACGAAGGGCTCGTCGGCGTAGAAGTCGGCATACACCTCGTACACTTCCGCCAGGCTGATTTCCTTCGCCAACTGCGCATAGCAGGTGCTGAGAATCCCGCGGATCTGGGGCGTCAGGTGCGGGACGAAGGTGACCTTGATTTCGTCCCCCTCGCTGCCGGGAGCCAGGTCGCCGAGCTCCTGATCCATTTCCGGAGTATGCCGATGCGTCGCCACCTTATAGGCTGCGATGGATTCATTGACCTCCGAGTAATGGGTCGTGAGGCTGGCTTTGCGGCCGGCGCCTGAGACGCCCGACTTGCTGTCGGCGATGATCATCCCCGTCGAGACGAGGCCGTGCTTCACCGCCGGCGCAAGCGCCAGTATCACCGAGGTCGGATAGCAGCCGGGCACTGCTATGAAACGCGAGCCGACGATCTCCTCACGGTGCAACTCGGGAAGACCATAGGCCGCTGTCGGAAGCAGTTCCGGATGCGTGTGCGCCACCTCATAGTAGGCTTCATACTCCGCCACATTCTTGAGCCGGTAGTCGGCCGAGAAGTCAACAACCGTCTTGCCGATATCATAGGCCTCGGCGACCATGTCCATGCCCGCGCTGTGCGGCAGACAGAACACCAGGACATCCGCGGCCTCGGCGGCCTTCCCCACATCAATGGGGCCCAGGACGATGTCGGCGAGCGGCGGCGGGAGATGTGGGTAGAGCTCCCCCATCTTCTCGCCGGCGGTCGTATGGCCCGCGCAGTACGTGACCTCGAGGTTCGGGTGCTCCCAGGCCAGGCGCAGGAACTCGACGCCGCCATAGCCGGACGCTCCCAGGATCGCAATACGCTGCTTGTCTGTGGTGGTCATTTCATGCCCCCAAAATAAATAATGCCCCCCTGACTTCGGGCGGCATCAATGCTGACATGCCTTACTGTTAACTACGCAGGTTGTGCTACTCGCGCCTGGCGCGGAGCACTGCACACTGTGCCGGTTTCCGGTTGCTGCGTAGCTGTTGCATGTGTGGTCTCTCCTGAACTTGGCCGAAGTTTAGCACAATGCGCGGCAACGGTCAAGAGCTGCCCGAGCTTCCTCGCCCGCTGCCGGATATGAGTTCCCCGGAAGCGTCCAGCAACGCCTCCTCCTCCGCCTCGCGCACCTCGTCTTGTCACCGACAACGACTCGCCCGGCCCTGGCGAAAAAGGCCTCCCTCGCCCACCGAAAAAGGAGCCGCGCGGGGACCGCAAGATGACTCCCTCGCCCACCGAAAAAGGAGCCGCTCCGGGACCAGAAAAGGAGTCCCTCGGCAACCGAAAGAAGCATCGGCTCATCATCCTCGACAGGGTAGATATGCGCCGTGGAGTTTGCATGAATTCCGCCTCCGAAATCGGAGGTTCCGCCGAACTCCCAAAGTCCAATGGGATGCGAAGCATCCCTCATTTGACCCCAGGGGTCACCCCATTTGACCCCTGCAGTCAGCCCCAAAATCAGTGCAGCGAATCGCCGCAAACTTATGCAGTTTGCAGTTTGACCCCTAGCATCACCCCCTGATTCGGGCCGAATCCACCCACTCAAACGGAACTTTCTGTCAGGATTATGTGTAATGTAGTGACCATTCTGCGGCTAATTCTACACATCACCCCGAATCGGGCCGAAAACCCGCCTGCCCCCTCCACT
>JAUWOG010000213.1 GCA_030612305.1 Armatimonadota bacterium
CAGCATGTCAAGACTACTGAGAGCAACACTGGTGTTCCTCGTGGCTGCGAGCGCCTTGACGGTCGCGAATGCCGATACGGAGAACGCCTGGCAGGACTTCTACGATCTAGCCCCCGTCATCCGCATCGTGGACCCGATGCCGAACCTCGTCGGCTCGGTCGTGGATGGCCGGAACACGCTGACGATCCGTTTGACCGACGTGGCCCTCTACTACGGGCACGTCTGCCCGGCTTTCGCATCAGGATACATGATCACGAGCACGGCCCTGGCGGCGCTCTATCCTGATAGCGTGCCCGTGCGCGGACAGATCCGCGTTGCAGCGTCCGCCCCCAACGGCATCTTCGACCTGGCCTCGTACATCACCGGAGCCCGCGCCTTCTACGGGCGGCATAAGATCAATGCCCACGACCTCGCAGTGGACCCCTCTCTCAAGTCCGAGAAGCCCAAGGAGTTCGTCATCGTCTTCCAGCGCAAGGACACTGGCAAGGCGTTCAGAGTAGCCTTCGACAAGGCGCAGCTCATCAGCGCCGAGCAGCAGGAAGCGTTCAAGTCATTCCAGCAGATGGTGCTTGAGGGGACGGCCTCGGAGCAGCAGAAACGGGAGACATGGGCGCAAATCCAGGCCATCGTCAGGACTGTGCTTGTGGACACTCCCGAGGGCCTGTTCAAGGTCACCCCACTTGAAGGGTACGTCTTCCCGGAGGCACCTGCGCACGAACACTGAGCCCGCCGGCTGCGAAGAAGCCGCGACCGGGTGCGGCACGAAACACAATCCCCCACACTTGACGCAACACAGCCCTCTGCTTCCTGCGGAGGGCTGCTATGTCCACCTGGCTTCTACGATTCAGTCCGACCTAATCGCCCGTGCCCTTCGGCATATCCTTCATCATGTGCCCCAGGTCCTGGATCTTGGTCCCCTCCGGCAACTCGAATTCATCGTCGCTGATCTTGTTGATACGGGCGTAGATATACTTGGTCGTTATATCGCCTGCCTTGGCCTGTCTGACCAGGCCCCACTCCTTGTCCACCCACACCTTCGGCGCCCGGTGCCCCATGAACGGAACCTCCACGCGCCAGCACTCGACACCGTCAATGGTCTCCGTCTTGTAGTTCTCAGGATGCTCCTCGACATCGTCCATGTTGAAAGATGGATCCATGCTACCTAGTCCGGCCGGTACCTCAGCGTCGTCTCCCGTCGGCATCTTTATCGCCGTCTTCTCCTTGGCGTTGTAGATGTAGTGTTCGTTCTTGTCCAGCAGATAGATCAGCGCCGAGCCATCCACGCCAGTCTCAGTCCACATCCGCACGATTTCCCCGTTCTTTATCTTCACTAGCTGCTTCTGCTTGTGTCCCTCCACCTCGACAGTCAGCTCGTAGCTGGTGATGGAAGCCCGTTTCTTCCCGACCGCGGAGGACTTCCCGCTCGCCTTTCCTTCGGTCTCTTCGTCTGCGCCGCTCTCGTCCTTGATCTTGTCCTTGGCAGATTTCTCGGCCGCTTTCTCAACGGCTTTCCCCGCCGCCTTGCCGGCTTTCTCCGCCGCACCGCGAACGAGCCTGCCACACCCCGCCACCGATATCAGTAGAGCGACAATGACAACCGCAACTCCCAGTGCCTTCATGTACCTGTACACGCGACAGCTCCTCTCTCTGACGAACTGGTCCGACGACATACGCATCTGGCATCTACACAATGCAGCTTTCCGCTCTCCGCCGACATTTCCTCCCTGCCGATGAGGAAATCCCACCAAGGGCTTCGCCGCCACTCCGGCGTTCTACGATGACAGTGCCATGAACCTCCAGTGCAAGCTCCAGTCCTGGACTTGCCGCCCACTGAAAGCCAATTCCTGAACCCGCCCCCGCGCGGCACGCAGAAGGACTACGGCCTTGTCACGGCGAAGTAAGCCCAATTCCACGGAAAGGACCTACCGCATGAACTCCTGCTGCCACATCGCGAAGATGCAAGTGCCCGACTTCTGGCCCGCCGACGAGGAGGGCATCAACAACCATATCGCCGTGGTTCCTCCCGACCGTCTCCTCAGGTACGGCACCTCGGCGGGAGGCCGCGATCTGCATCTAATCAGACACCCCAACCCGGGCAAGCCGCGCTTGTGGGTCATCGGCGGCACTCACGGCCACGAGCCGGGCGGCCCGGCTGCCTGCTTCAACCTCCTCCACATCCTCAGGCACGGCGAAGACCTCAGGCAAAAGCAGTGGCCTGACATCGTCGGCCTCGCCACTGGCCTGGACATCACCGTAGTACCGCTGCTGAATCCCGACGGTCGCGCGCGCTGCCCTGACAGCCTCGTCGGCTGGCCGACCGGCGGCCTCGACGGCATCGCCCAATCGTGGCGCAGAGAGGACCGCAGCGTCCCCACCGTCGAAGAAGCCATCCCCAACGGGCTCGATCCCGAAGAGATGCTCTTCCTCGGCGGCCGTTTCAATGATGACGGATTCCTCGCCAACCGCCCCGTCAGCGTCGAGAAAACGCTCTTCGTCGAGTTCCAGCAGCTTCTCGACTACATGGCGCAGAATGAGCCGCCGCAGTGCTACCTTGACCTCCACGCCTGCGGGTCGAATTTCTTCTGCATGAACGGCGGCTTCACCGAACCGTACCGCGAGAAGCTCCGGGCCATCAACCGCGCGACGGCCGAGGCCATCAAGTCGCTGGGCCATCAGTACAATGAGAAGATGTACGGGGATCCGACGCCGCCCGGGCCTGGCATTGTCGGCAATGTCCGCATGTTGTACGTGCGCTGGGGCACGCTTGCCTTCCCCTACGAGGGCCGCCAGGGCTTCCTCGATATCCTCCCCTGGTGCGACGAGAGCGACATCCTCGATGACTACCTCATCGCGATACGTGAGACGATGCGCCTCGGCGTCGCGGAGGGCTACATCCCGGACGAGTAGGTGACCCCGCATGGCAGCGCAGTTCAAGGCCAAAGTAGTCGCACCGCCATTCTGGCCGGTTGACGAGCCCGCCATCGCGCGGCAATTCGCGACCCAGAAGACGGGAGAGCTCGTCAGGTATGGCACTTCCGTCGGTGGCCGCGATCTCTGCCTGCTCCGACACCCCAATCCCGGCGCTCCTGCGCTCTGGGTTGTCGGCTGCGTACACGGCCATGAAGCCGGCACTACGGCGGCGTGCTTCAACCTGCTCAATATCCTCGCCGAGGGGGTTGACCTGAAGGGGAAGCCGTGGCCGGGCATCGCCGAGCTGGCCGCGCAGCTCGACATCACCGTCGTTCCGGTTGCCAATCCGGATGCCCGGGCGCGCTGCGCCGATTGTTTCGTCGGCTGGCCGGCGGAGGCGATCGCCCCGATGGGCCAGTCCATTGACAGCAACGGCCAGACCATCCCGGTCGAAGCGGGCTACCCACCTGGCGGGCTCGACCTCGATGACGTCCTGTTCCTCGGCGGCCTCTACAATGACGAGGGCCTCAGCTTCACCCGCCAGCCGGACATGGAGACAATCCAGGTCACCGAGGTGCGCCAGTTGCTCGCGGCCATGGCAGCCGCCCCGCCGCAGTGCTGCGTGGACCTGCACGCCTGCGGTGTCAACGTGCTCATGATGGTGCGCAATCTGCCGGAGTCCTATCGCGAGAAGGTCCGCCGCATCAGGGATGCCACCTCGGCGGCAATCAAGGCCCTTGACCACCAGTTCACCGACCGGATTGCCGGCGACCGCGAGCCGGCGGATACCGGCTTCATATCGTATCTGCGCGTGGTGCACGAGCGCTTCGGTGCGCTGGCTTTCGTCTATGAGGGCCGCCAGGGCTACATCAACCGCCTGCCCCACTGCGACGAGGCCGACATCATTGACGACTACCTGACCCTCCTCCGCGAGACCATGCGTCTCGGCGTCGCGGAGGGCTATCTTCCCTGAAGCAGATCTCCTTCCGATGTTTCGCCCTCTGCGAAAGCAAAAACCGAGCCCCCACTGAGGGCTCGGTTTCATTTTGGCGCATTGTTGGCTATGCAGTGTGATTGCGGCGCGTCGGCTATTCGTTCGTCTCTGCCGTCGGTTCACTGACGAACAGCTCGGTGAGGCTGTCCGTCATGGTGTCTTGCATCGGTGCCGCAGATGGCTTTGTCGTCGCGGCGGGCTCCTCGGCCTCTGGTGCCTCTTCTGTCTGTGCGACGGCTTCTGCGGCGGCTGCTTCTGCTGCGGCTGCTTCTGCGGCGCGAGCCTCTGCCGCGAGCGCTGCTGCTTCGGCCGCCTGCGCATCTGCTTCGGCCTTGGCGGCGGCTGCAGCCTCGGCGGCTTCGGCAGCCTCCCGTTCGGCCTTCGCGTAGGCGTCCTCGATGGACCGGCCGGTCATAGCCTCCACAGTTATGCCACGGTCAGCGGCGATCTGTGCGGGGTCGTATATCTGCTTCAGCGCCTTGAAGGTGGCGTGTGCGCGGTTGAAGACATTGCCACTCCCCAGCGATTTGGTGAGGATATCGCGGATTCCGCTTACTTCGAGTATCTGGCGTGTCGCACCACCGGCGACAACACCGGTCCCGCGCGAGGCCGGCCGCAGCAACACCACTGCCCCGCCGACCTTGCCCTGTATCCGGTGCGGGATGGTGTAGCCGTCCAGCGGGATGCGGATCATGTTCTCCCGCGCCCGCTTGATGGCCTTCTCGATAGCTTCGGGTATCTCCCGGGCTTTCCCCACTCCGAGCCCGACATTGCCCTTGCCGTCGCCCACGGCGGCACAGACGCGCACCGATGAGATGCGGCCGCCCTTGACCGTCTTGCGCGTGCGGTCAATCCGCACTACACGCTCCTCGATCCCGTCGCTTTCCTCTTGCCGGCCCCTCCTGCGGTTCCTGCCTCGACTCTGACCTGTCGTATTCCTCATACTCCCAGTTGTCCCTCTCGTCTGCAAGTGACTTGCGCCCGGCACTACAGATTCCGGTCCGCGCCTCGCGGAGCTTTCCGCATCGCGGCCCCTGGTGCTCTACATCTGCCACACACCCATAAATCCATGCGGCCCCCTGTACATCCAGGAAGCCGGCGGATTATTACAATAGCACATCGCCTCCACGACTGTCAACGCACCCACCCGCAGGGCCGGCATCCAAAACCGTGATGATATTACTCAGTTCCCATTGGCGTACAGCCGTTTGGCGTCATGCCATTGCCGTTTGTAGGCCGTTTGTAGGGCGTCCCGCGTACACGCGGGATGCCGCGCCGGCCGTTGC
>JAUWOG010000682.1 GCA_030612305.1 Armatimonadota bacterium
CTTTCCGGTAGTCCCCCGGCTTAGCACCCATCTTCACTCCGGTCTGCCCCATGCTGGGACATGAGAAGACGGGCCCGGACAGGTACGAATGCCAATACACGGGCCACAGCGGCCGCAGGTCATTGTCCCTCGGCGGATACAGCATATCATTGTCGGCGGCGTAGGTGCGCAAGGCGAGGCCGATGTTGATCAGGTTCGTCATACAGCTTGCGGTCCGGGCCTTCTCACGGGCGCGCGCGAACACCGGAAACAGAATGCTCGCCAGGATCGCGATAATGGCGATGCAGATTATCAGGTCGGCGAGAGCGAACCCGCGCCTTGCTCTCATTGACCGCATCATCGCGCACCCCCTGGCGGCGGCCCTGGAGGACCTGGCGACGGGGGAGGCGGCCCTAGCCATCCCGGCCCACCATACTCATCTTCGACAGGCGCAGTGCTCGTGTCCAGCCCCGGCATCGGCTGCCCGCTCTCCACGAACCATTTGTATTTCAACCACTTCGCGTGCCCGTCGAGGAACAGCACGTTATTCCCCCCGTTGTGGGGCGCCGCCACGCGGTCGGCCATGAGCATCAGGTCGCCACGGTCGTCGTCCTGGTAGCCGCCCCGGTAGCAGTAGTCCCCCGCCTCGCCGTCGAAGTCCCTGACGATGGTCGGGCAGTCCAGGCTCCGCCACTCCGGCAGGTACTGGAAATACAGTGGCGACAGATCATTGTCATCGGGCGGGAAATGGCCGTGATACTCGACGGAATATTGCCGCAGAGCCATGCCGACATTCAGCAGATTCTGGACGCATGTTGTCTGGCGCGCTTTCTCCCTGGCCCGCGCGAACACCGGAAACAGGATCGCTGCGAGTATCGCGATGATGGAGACCGCTGTCAGGAACTCGACGAGGATGAAGCCGCGCTTCATTCTGGCGGCCCCCCTTCATGCACCAGCACATCCAGCGCACCCGAACTCAGCAGTTGCGTGCTCTCTGCATCAGGCTCCGGGAACAGACGCCAGCCCACGTGCCCGTCGAGATACAGCACATTGGCTCCACCTTTGTGCTGGTGAGCTGAGTAGTCCATGGCGATGCTCAGGGAAGGGAGATCATCGCTGTACAGCCCGCCACGGTAAGCATAGTCCACCGGCACGTCGAGCGCGTCGCCGACACGAGAAGGCGGTATCCAGCTATCTTTCCTATGGCTCGCTTCCAGCTTGACCTGCGGGCAGACGAAGATGCCCTTGTCGGCGGCATACAGATCCCAGAGAACCTCAAATCCCGCCTCCTGCTGGGGAAACGCGCCGCCATAGTCGAGCGCGTAGGTGTGGAGTGCGACGGCAATCTGGCGGAGGTTCTGCGCGCATGACTCCTGGCGCGCCCTGACCAGCGAGCGGCCTGAGTACCAGGCAACGCCGGCATACAGGATGGCAATAACCCCGATGGTGGCTATGATATCTGCATAGATGAAGCCGCGCCGGTTCATGGACTCTCCTCCCGGTCGCTGAGCGATTTCGGCTCGACGGAAGCCGGGCCCGATGGCCGCGCAGTGGGGGTCTCAGGCGGCGGCAGCGTCTTCCAACTCCTCACAACGTACCTGCCGCCACGAAGCGCGCAGCGGCCCTCAATGCGCCGGACTAAATCCGCCTTCCCCGGACGCTCTACCAGCCCGTCGGAGGTCATGATGAGGCTGCCGTCGGCTTCGCGCACCTGCGTCGTGAAGAAGCCATTCCCGACGCTTCCGGTTACTGGCTCTCGCGGGACATCGCCGCTGTTGGCGCAGGCTCGCGCCAGTTCGATACCGCTCTCGGCGGCATAGACGCACTGCACCGTGTCGCGCTGGTGCTGGACGCGACCTGCTGCAACCGCGACGGTGGCCACGTAGGTGGCGAGGCCGAGCATCGTCGCCCCACAGACCAGCACGACGGCGAGCAGGATGGCGGCTCCGCGCCGGCGGTTGTGTCTCATCGTGCCTCACCGCCTGCCGGGTTGCGCATCTTCGCCGAGAACTCCCATGTGTCCGGATCGTGCCCGCGCACCTCGATCAGCCGC
>JAUWOG010000376.1 GCA_030612305.1 Armatimonadota bacterium
CTAAACGGCGGGGTGCTGGCTGAGAGCGATTGGCGCTACTACGGGTCGGCGAACAGCATCAAGCTGACTGCCACGGCTTCGGTGAGGAGGTTCACCGAGGGCGTGCAGAATGTGTCGGCAGTGGTGAGCTGGGGCTATGAGAGCCCGCCGGATGACATCGCGCTGGCACAAGCGCAACTGGCCGCGGCACAACTCATCTCAGAGCTGAGCGCGGAAGGCCAGGCGGTGCAGGCACTGTCCATCGGTGACTACATGGTGCGCTATAGCGATGAGGGGCGGTACGGGGGTGAGATCGTGCGTCTGGTGAGCTCGGCGAAGGAAACGATCGGGAAGCACCGGGCGATGAAGATGGTCAGCGTTTGAGGGAATGTAAGGGGGAGGCTCCCGTGAGGGGTCTCCCCCATCGAATATGAAAGGGGGCCTACGGTGCAAGATACGGTTTTTGCGGGTCTGCTGAAGCAGGATGCGGCGCTGGATCGGTGTGTGACGACTGTCGGCTTCGAAGGCAGCGTTGCAGCGCCGTCGTACGAGCGGTATGCCAGCGAAGTTGCGGCGAGGATCACGCCAGCCAGCGACGGGCGGTATCGGAGTGTTCTTGGTGAGCAGACGCAGGTGTCGCACCAGGGGTACACCGGCAGCGAGTATGATGTCGAGATCGGGGATTTGTTGGTGTGGAGGACGGCAGAGACGAATCTGAGCGAGGAGGCAGAAGCCGGTGCGGCGGAGATAATCGTTGATGCCCCGACGCTGTTTGAGGCCGGGCAGATCATTGAGGTGGGCGACGGTGCGACGCGAGAGCAAATGCTCGTGGTCGAAGCGTCCGGTGAGACGCTGACACTCGCTGTGGACCTTGAGTTCGACCATGATGCGGGCGAGGAAGTGGTGCCGGTGCGGCGCTTCGAGGTTCTGTATGTGCGGCGCTGGCCGGGATTGGATCACCATGTGGAATTGGCGCTGAATGAAATAGGGGTGTAGAGGGGAAAAGGCGACGGCGGACGGCAAAGCGCCCTCACCCCCGCCCCTCTCCCGGGGGGAGAGGGGAGTAGGCGAAGGGGGACACGCTCGGCGTGTCGGCAAAGGCACAGAGAGAGAAGCGGGACGGCAACGACAAATGGCAAGGGCGACTCGGGCTGGAAGCTGGGAGGACGCTACGCGTCCTCAGGGAGTTTCCTGCGGAAACTCCACGAACAGCAAGATGCTGTCGCGTTCTCACCTGAGCATGGCAAACGACACCACGCTCAGGCCGAGCCACCCGACCTTTCGCGGGCGGCGGGGTACAGGTTATTGAGTAGTTCGGGATAGAGACGGGGGCAGGTTGGGATCCTGCCGTGAGGAAGGAGACACTATGGCGATAGATGGATTGCACTATCAAGAGATTGCAAGGGCGCTGCGGCTAGTGTGTCAAGGAGCTGCAGCGTTGACTGCTGATACGGGCCCGACAGATACAGTGACAGTAAGCAGTAACTTCCTGTTCTCCGTGGGCGATGAAGTGGTGCTGTCAGATGCGTCAGGAGCCGAGGAGGATCACACCGTGGCGCAGTTGATCGGGCTGAATAGCGTGAAGCTGGAGGCAGCAGTGTCCGGGGAGTACACGGTAGCGGCGCAGGGACGGCTGCAACTGGCGCAGTCGCTGCGGCCGGAGGTGAAATGGGTTGCAATAGGGCGGCCGGAAGCGCTTCCTGAGCCGGCACGGCTGGAGTTTCCAGCGGTGATCATCGAGCCGGGGACCATGAGACAGCCGCCCGATGAAGGCAGCAACCGGTCGTATCAGCAGGAGTACACGCTGCAAGTGTACTACGTTGACCGGTACCAGGAAGGCGTGGAGGCGGATATGGACACGATTGAGGAGGCCGGCGGGCTGTTCAATCTGATCATGTCCGACCCGTACCTGGGGGGGACCTGCTACCACAGCCAGGTGGTGGAGTTCGAGCCGAGTCCGGAAGCAGAGGGGAAGCTGCGGAGTAAGGAACTGCCGCTGCGAGTGGTGCGGATGGAAGTACTGGGGCGCAGGGCGGAGGTTTGGAACTAGGGAAGGCAGGCCCAGTCAACACGGCGGACGGGACCGGCGAAAGGCAACGGCAGACGGCGAACGGCGGAAGGCGATGGCAGTACATATTCAGTGTACCACAGATTTGAGCGATGTCAAACTATGGGGTTGGCCGGGCAAGCCCGGCTAACTCCGCATAGGGTGGTGTGATACATGGCTGTGGCTTTGGCCCAGGATGGGAGTTTCGGATTCGCAATTCAGACGGAAAAAGGGAGCTTCGTGACGCCTGATACGTGGCTGCCAGTGACGGGGACGCAAGAAAGTATCCAACTGCAGAATAACTACATCACGCTCGACATGGCCGACACGGTGGGCTATGAGAATAAGTACCTCAGCATCGGGAGATGGGCGGAAGGTCGGATTACCGTGCCGCTGGTGCCCGGGGTGATGGCGAACCTGCTGTCGTGGATACAGGACCGCGACAGCTATAATCAGGGGAAATGGGCGTCGGTGTTGGTGGACTGCGTCAATGAGGTGAAGAAGCTGCGGGATGTGAAAGTGCGCTCGGCCAGCTTCGAGTTCGTCAAGGCAAAGCCAGTGACGTGTACGCTGGAAGTGGCCGCGCTGCATATCGAGGCCGGTACGGGCGCGAACCCCGTCATGCCGAGGACGGCTCCATACATCTATCAGGAGGCAGACGTCGAGATCGCGACCGGCGGCGGCTCACTGGCCGAGGATGTCAACTGCGAGATGATCCAGATCCATGTGGACAATATGGTCGAGGACTGCGCGGATGGGATGCGGCTGGCCGCCAGCGCTGAGCCGCTGCAGCTCTACAATACGGCGGGCTGTCGGGTGCGCGGCGGCATCAGCCGGGACTTCGTGGATAATGCGCTGTACGCCGACTTCGCCGACGGCGAGGAAGCAGCGCTGAGTATCGAGCTGGCACGGGGTGCGAATAGTATGTCGCTGAGTCTGCCTCGGTTGTTGTATGTCACCGATAGTCTGGGTCTGCCGGGGTCGCACTCGAGGCGGCTCAGGGAGAGAGTGCAGTTCGTGGCCCTGGGTAGTACGGATGGTGCGACGGCGCCGATTACGTTGGCGTGATGAGACGCAGATGACGAGCGTGGAGCTGGGGGAAGCCTTTGTAAGCAGAGGCTTCCCCCGCTTGGTCGAAGGGGTGGCTGATGTGGTAATCGCGCGTGGGTAGGCCAGGAAGCAGTCGGCGAAGGAGAAGAACGATGGCAAGAAGCAAACGCGGCGAGAACAGACTTGACTGGGACTGGCCGGAGGAGGGCAGGCCTGCTACAATGTACAGCGATGACCCCGAGGAGCAGGCGTTGTTCGCAGAGCTTGATGCGTGGAACCCGCGTGATCCGAGTAGCCCGATGAGCCTGAAGGGCCCAGCAGAGCGAGATGCGTTCGAGGACGTTTCTGAGGACGACAATCCGCCAGGGGCGACTCCCAGGATACCTTTTGGAGGTGTGGACTGGTCGGAGTTAGAAGATGGGGATGGGGAAGAGGGCGAAGACATGCGAGTGGCCTTCAAGTGGGGGGATATTGCCCCACCGGGTCTTCGCTCAAGCCGTGTTATGAACTGGCCCGACTTCGAGCTGAGAGTGAAGGAGTTGCATGGGTATGCGAATGCGATCAGGGAGCATGAAGAGCAGGGGAAGCCGAAGCCATCGATAGAGTACGGGACATACAACGACCTTTTCGAAGAACTCGTCAGGTCTATGGTGGCATACTTTGACTACATGGGTTGGCACTATTCAGAAGAAGGCTATGGTGAGTATCTCAACGTGGAGGGCCCTGGCAAGAACACGGACCAAGTGATGGTAGATTTCGCGGAAGTAGAGCGGTACTTAGGACATCTTGTCGAGAAGCCGAACGTTCTCAAGGAAACACGACAAGCGGCTTGGGAATGGGCACGAAGCCA
>JAUWOG010000075.1 GCA_030612305.1 Armatimonadota bacterium
GTAGTGACCTCGGCCGGCGGTGCGCCGAGGGGGTTGTCGTCCACGGATACGGCGTAGCCCTTGATGATGTTGCTCTTGGGGAGGATGTAGAGCTTGAGAGCCTTGTCGTGGGGCTGGCCGAGCACGAAGCGGTCGATGTACCAGGTGGAATTGATGCGATTGCCGTCAAAGCCCGCCAGGAGATAGCCACGGTTGCTTGCATTGCCGGCCCAGAGGTTGGTGCAGTTGAAGGTCTTCTTGGAGGGCAGGAGGGCCTGGAGGTGGGCAAGCAGATCGAACTGTGCATGGTGCCATTGGCCGTCGGGCTTGACGTCGGGAATGGTGCCCAACAGCGTGCAGCCGGAAGCCGGCTGCTCGTGGCCCGTGAAGACGATTTCGTAGGTCTCCTCAGCGCAGGTGAAGTAGAGGTTGACCTTGCTGGCGGCGGTGATGCGGTAGTCGAAGCTGAGTATGGGCAGTCGCGCGACGTCGAACTGCTGCTTTCGGATATTGACGCCGAATGAGCCACCCGCGGCGGCATTGAGTAGCTGGAGGCAACGACCGTCGTTGTCGCCGCGTGTCACGATGCGGAGTTGTGCGCCCTGGTCCTTGTCGCGGGTCGTCAGCGTGCCGGGCCCGTTTTCGAAATCCTCCTGGATCGAGTAGTGGCTCTGGCTTGAGATCCTGAAGTTGGGAACGCTGACCTCGGCCGGCGGTTGCAGGCGTATCTTGTCTTCCGGCAGCGGCGTGCGAACGCGCCTTTCATTTTCGTAATATATCTTGATGCGCGGAGTGACGATGTCATTGCGCAAGCACCAGATGCCGACGCGACCACCAGGCAACGGGCTCTCATCCTTGGCTTCGAGGACGAGCTTGTTGTCGAGGTAGAGTTGGAGTGTGTCGCCGATCTTGCGGACGCGGATGCCCCACCACTTGCGGTGCCACTGATATGTGGACGGCTGGCCGTTTTCGAGAATCGGCCAGAGGGCCTCGAGGTCCGAGGTCTCGGCGAGGATCTCCGTGCCCTTAGTGATCCTCGTGATGCGGTTGTCGTTACCTCCGATGATGAAGCTGTAGCCACTGTCAGGATTGGCACCGTCACCGCAGATGGAGATGTTCATGTCGTTGGGGGGGAGGTAGGTGGGCGAGCGCCCGACGCGCATCTTGAACGCGACGTACATCTCGACGACGATGTCACCGGAGAAATCGCGCTTGTTCCACATCGCTGCGATGCCGCTGGGTGCGTAGCCGCCGTACCACGACCATTGCGGCTGACAGGTCCAGCGATTGGTGGCGTTCCAGAGGCCACTGCGGATGATCCAGTCGGTCGGCGCCTTGCTGAAGGTGTAGTCATAGACATTGTTGGAGAGGAGTTCGGCGGGCGATGCGTCAAGGCCAAGTGCGGAGGCAGCGATGCCGGAGAGGCCGCCGGCGTCGAACTGGGCGATGTTGGGGGGCAGTTCCTGCACCCGGACGATAGCCTGATGCGCTTCGGAATGTTGCGCGTCCTGCTCGAGGACGGCTTCGAAGGTGGCGATGGCTTCCTGATTGCGTCCTTGTGCCGCCAGCGCCTGGCCGAGCCAGTAGCGCGACTCAATTGACCGGGGCTTGTTGTCGAGGATGTGGCGGAGATGGCTTTCGGCGCTGATGGCATCTCCGGTGGCCATCTCGCAGCGCGCCAGCCAGTAGATGGCGCTGAGTGCAGTGGGGTCGGCGGCGAGCACGGCATCCAGTTCGCGAGCGGCCACTTCGTAGTAGCCCTGCTTGAAGGCCTCGATCGCGCTATCCACCGAGGCCGCCGTAGCGGGCGCCTGCAGCGAGGCAAACAGGATCAGTGCGATGGTTGTGATTGTGAGCGTTCTTGTCAGCATAAGTAGTATGCACCTGTGTGAGTAGTATATGGTCGTATCTGCGTCGGGCGACGGATCAGGGCGCGGTACTGGACGACTTTGCGGCGGCTTGCGGCTGCGGCGAAGCGGTGTCGGCCTTGAGCACGAATTGGTCATCGAGGAGCACGACGAGCCAGCGGCCGCGGCGCTCGAAGCTGATCTTCGCCCGCGCTGATTTGGCCGTTGCCTTGCCCTCGGCGATGAGTTCGCCGCCCCGGTGCAGCGCCATGGCGATGTCCTTCGAGCCGGACTTGAGAGTGGCGATGAGCTTGCAGGCCTTGGCGTCCTGTGGGCTGTCGGCGCCGATGATGAGGTTAAGTGAGCCGGTCTTGGAGCCGACATTGGGTAGCGCAAATACGAGCGCGTGGTCGCCGAAATAGTCGCCCTTGGTCCACCATGTCCGGCCTTCGGATTCAGGCTTGACCCAGGGCGCGTTGGTACTGGCCCACTCGGCCATCTCCGGGTGTTTCGAGGTGTCGGTGAACTCCCTGACAATGCGGCTGGTGTGCTGAGGCGGTATGATCTCGAGGAGGGCATTGTCGAACCTGGCACCCGCCGCGCCGTTGACAAAGAGACCGACAGCGCCGGCGGAGAGTCCCGGGTCAAATGCCTCGACCTGCGGGCGTCCCTCGATAGCCAGCGTAACCAGGCCGTCCTTAAGGTCGGCGGTTGCGCGGTATGAGGTCTTCTGCGGAAGGATGACGGGTGCCTCGGCAAGGAGGGTCTCATGTCCGCCCGCCACATGGAGTATCTGTGCCTTGCCGGCATACGGAGTGCCCTTGAGTGACCAGCGCAGCAGGCAGTAGTCGCCCGGGCCTTGGAAGGCAACAATGAGGCCACATGCGCCGGTGGCGGTAGGTTGGACGTTGATGGAGTATTCGTAGTGTTGCCAGGCCTTGCGGCCGGTCGTGATGATGCAGCGCTGGTCGCCTGCTGCCTTGAGCGCGCCGTCGGCTTGCTTCCAGGAGCCATCGAGGGTTTGCCATTTGCCGGGGGCTTGAGTGGCGAAATCCTCGGAGAAAAGCTCCCAGGGGCCGCAGGCGACATCGTCGAAGAAGACGCCCTTGGTGCTCTCGGTGTAAAGGCCGATCTTGCCCTGGCCGAAGGCATCGGTAGGTGCGACGAGGCGCAGCCCGTCATCCACCCAGACGTGTACCATGCCCTCTGCGACGGCGGCACGCAGGCAGTACCACTGGTTGGAGAGGAAGCCGCCGGGGGTTTCGCCGATGGTGTGAGGCCGGCCGTTACTGACGCTGATGACCTGGAGTTTGCCGCCTTCGGGATGCTCTCTGCCGAGCCAGCGAATGGCGAGGTAGTTGTCGGCGTCCTGGAAGTATATGACGAGGCCGACGGCCTTGTCGTCGAGGGGCTTGACTGCGGCCTGCATGGTGTAGAGGTCCCAGAACCAGTGTCCGGCGGTGGTGATGGCGGGCTTGTCGCCGGCGGCCTTACCGAGGTAGCTGAAGGCGTTGGCGGACTTGTCGGCTTCCTGTCTGCCGGCTTGCTGGTCGTCGCGGATACTGCGCTGCTCCCACTTGCCGGCGCCGACTTCCCAGGCGCTGGCCCCGCCCTCCTCACGGACGAAATCGTCGGTAATGAAGATGTCGCCGACGGGCTGGATCATCGGCTCCTCGAAGGTCCCACCGGCGCTGATGATGTAGCCGGCCTTGCCGCGCTGGAGGCTGCTGTCATACGCCCGGGCGATGACCCGGTCGCCCCAGACAAGGGCCATCCGCCAGTCGCGACGCTGGACGGTGAGCGGAATCGTTTCAGCGCCGTCAGGCGGAGGCGTGAGGTCACCGGCGGTGCCAATCCGGATGGGCTTGCCGTTGATGACCTTGTGGAACTGGGCCTTTCCGCCTGCGAGAGTGAGGGAGTAGTGATCGCCGCTCTCCTGGTAGTCGAGGACAAAGCGGGCGTCGAGTTTAGCCGGTGAGGAGATGCGGGCATCGGCGACGACGTCGTAGTCGCCATCGAGTTCACCTTCAAGGAAGGTGATGTCGGCGGCCGAGACGCCATGTAGGGATGTAAGCAGTATTGCTGCCATCAGACTGAGCAGCAATGCCGGGCGAGCGCGAGTTATCATGAGCAGTTGTAGTTCTCCCTGGTTGTGCGGCGGCGTTCTGTCTGGTGTTCGGCGCTACTTGGCGGGGATGAGGTACTGTTTGGTTTCTTTCTCGGGGCGAACGGGTACATATCGCCGGTTGGTGGTGAGCATGAACTGGTCGAGTTTCGCGCCGTCTTCGCGGTTCTGGATGCGAATGGTGTGTGGCCCGGCGGTCAAGGTGACACGGACGCCCTTGACCCAGTGCCAGCGCTGATACGTCCCGTCATTGCCGAAGACGATCGAAGGCTTGTCGTCTATCTTCAGGAAGAAGGAGTTGCCGCAGCCGTCGTACCAGTGGGCGCGTCCCCAGAAGACGTAGGAGCCGGCCTGGGGCACGTTTATCTTGTACTGTGTGTTGCCGGTATCGCTCGCGCCCCCCTCGGTAGTAGCGTGCGGGCGCTTGAGGGGAATGTGAATGTAGGCGCTGCCGGAGGCGACCTGGCTGGTGGCTTTGGCCATGGATGGTGAGATCGTCCGGTAGTGCTCTGCTTCGATGACGATCTTAGCGGCAGTAGCGCTGGATGCGGTCAGCAGTGCCACCGCAACAACGAGCGCAATGACCGTGAGCGAGTTCCTTGTGTTCTTCATCGCAGTATTCCTCCAGACAACAGATTGCACGCGCGCATCATCATGCGCGGTGTGATGAGGTCTCTCGCATTGCTCCGCGGCTCGTAACAATGATTATCGCAAATATCAGGGCCCATATCAAGCCAGTACCTCTGACGAACAGGGAGGTGAAGATGTTTACCAAAGCTATGGCTACAACAGAACCTGCGAGCCCGACTGCTAGCCCCGTCGGCGTACCATCTTCGACCTTGAGCCAGAGCGTGCCGGCGCGGCCCCAGAAGTGGAGCAGATAGGCGATGAGGCAGATGAGGCCGGCGAAGCCCATCGTGGACCCGACCACGAGGTAGAGATTGTTAGTGTCAGGCTCGGATTTTTTGACATTGGGCAGGAAGCCGTAGTACTCGGAGCGGCCGATGTTGAGCTGGAAGTTGCCCGCGCCGACGCCGGTGACGAAGTTCTCCGCCATCATATTGAGAGCGGGCTTCCATTCCAGCCAGCGCTTCTTGACGACATAGACAGCCTCTCCGTCCGGTGTCACTTCCTCGGCCAGTTTGTACATGTGTCCCCGCTCCTGAGGGTCGAGCAACTCGCCGACGGTGGCGTGGTGGTTTTTGGGGATGATGATAATGGCGACGGTGATGGTGAAAAGGACCCCGATGGCGAGTTTGGCTGCTTCACGGTGGGCAAGTCGCGTCAATGCTGCGATGACAAGGATGGCGATCCAGACGGTGGGCGTCGAGAGCATCGTGAGAATGGCGGCCGCCGTGCCGAGCGCAATGAGCCACTGCAGCCGTGGAGTGCGCAGCCAGAGCATGATGCCGAAGCCGATGGGCAGGACCATTGCCATGTACGCGCTATAGAGATTGCGGTTGCTGAGCAGGCCGGCGACCTCCATGACGTCGTCGGCAGTGAAATACTGATATGCGGCGACGATGATATTGATGGCTGTCGGGATGGACAGGGCTATGAGCGCGGCTCTGATGCGCGAGCGGGTAGTCAGCACATCGGCGAAGAGCATGTATGCGGCGACGAAATAGAGCGCGATCTGGGCGATTTCGACCCCGACCGCTTTGAGACTCTCGGCGACGCCGGCGGAGAGAAGCGCAGCGAGCAGAAGGCCGGCCACGGCCACGGGCGGCCAGAGCAAGCGCTTGCCGGTGCGCGCGCTCAACCTCCAGAGCAGCCACAGGCCCACGACGATGGCGCAGAGGACATCGGCGTAGGCGATGTAGGGACCGTGCTTCGGATCCAGCGCGTATGCAAACTGCGTAGGCGCGATGACAATGAGCAGCAATACGAGCCGGTAGAGCCACTCAGGTGCGTCCGGCTGCTCTGTCTGCAGGTCGCTGGTATCATTCATGTGAGCATCGTTGCATATACAAGCGAATGTAGCCGCAATACTATGACGTCATTTCAGGCATCGCGATTCCGAGAATGTGCCGGGCGGCGGTGAGTATGAGCGCGAGGGCCAGATACCAGGTGGGCGCGTTGCCGACACCCGGCGCTCCGGCCATGCGCATCACGGCCAGCATAAGGAGTGTGTACTCGAAGACGCGGACGGCGAGAAGCTTGGTCAGGAAGTCGCCCTGTAGCTCATAGGAGGCGATGGGGCTGAGAGCAATGTACATGATGAGGCCGAGCACCAGTGTCAACACGCCGGCGACCACGACGGCCGGAACGAACGGACTTGCAGCGGGTTGCCTGCGGGAGCGGGCCATGAGGTAGAAACCCGTGGTAGCCAGAGCGATGATGAGGCCGATGACAGCGATGCCGGGCGTGAGTTCGAAGACGAGGGGGTGGAGGTGCTCGGCAGTGGACGGAAGTAGCTGCGCTATCTGCGGGTCGTAGGCGAGGTTGTAGGCGAAGACGGCGACTAAGGCTGTGAGTGCCTTGCCTGCTGGAGTGGACGCAAAAGGCGTGCGCGATGCAAGCAACGCAATGATCGTGGCAGCACCGAGTGCGGCGACAATCAGGAAGAAGGGGTGGGAGTAGTAGCCGACCGGTTGGGCGGTAAACACGCAGGAGAATACGATGACCGCCATCCCCAGATGGAAGATGACTGCGAATGTGGACGTGATCTTTGTGTTGCCCAGAGCGATGAATTGCTCGGAATTGTCGGTTGCCATGAGCTTTCTACCACCAAGTGTAGTAGGTAGATGATACATCAAACGGGACTGTGTTTCAAGGTTGGTAGAATATCCCTCCACACGAGGTGTCTGTGGAAACGGTCGGCGATGGTTCGGGCGAGGGAGCGCTTCAAGCGGCTTTCGTCCATCGAATATCCGGCGGCGGCGATGCTGCCCACGTCGTCCGGCGCAAGCCCGCAGGGGGGAAAGCGGCTGAACTGCTCGAGGTCGGTACTCAGGTTGATGGCGAAACCGTGGTAGGTTATCCACGAGCGGACAGCGACGCCAATGGCGGCGATCTTCTTGTCGGCGATCCAGACGCCGGTCTTGCCGGAGATGACATGGGCCGGGATACGAGAGTCAGCCAGCGCCTCAATGATGGCGGCCTCGATGTTGCGGAGGTGGGCATGGAGGTCTCGGCTGTGCCCGGCGAGTGCGATAATCGGGTAGCCGACGATCTGGCCGGGCCCATGCCAGGTGAGCTGCCCGCCCCGGCTGACGCGGATGACGCGGAGACCTTCGGCCCGGAGCCTCCCGGCGACCTCGAGGTCCGACTGATTTGCAGAACGCCCGACCGTAAGAACTGGCGGGTGCGTGACGAAGAGCAGGTAGTCGTCCCGCTCGCCATCCAGCTTGGCCTGCAACAGGTCCTGCTGCATCTGCAGGGCGTCGGAGTACGGTTGCAGACCGCAGTCAATGGTGACGAGCCGCGTGCGGGGCGAGTCAGGTTCATTCACGATAGGGCGCGCCTGCTTGCTGATATAGCTCGATGTAGTTGGCGATCATGTTGTCCAGGCTATGGTGAGTCTCGACAAAGCGGGAGGCTGCTGAGGCTTTCTCAGCGGCCGCTCGCGGGTTGGTGAGTGCTCGCTGAATGGTGTCTGCAAGGGCGGCGGCGTCGGCAGGCGGCGCAAGCCAGCCATGAGTGCCGGCACCGATGAGACCCGCTGTGCCCGGCACGTCTGTGGCAACGATGGGGACTTCGGCGGCCATTGCCTCGAGCAGAACGTAAGGGAGGCTCTCCCAGAGCGATGGCAGCACAAAGACGTCGAGGGCTGCGAGGAGATCGGGGATATCATCGCGGCGGCCGAGGAACTCGACGCGGTCGGTGATGCCGAGGGAGTCTGCGTGGTTGATGAGCCTATCGTGCTCAGGCCCGTCACCGGCGAGCAGAAGGACGGGATTGCCGGAGAGGCGGGCGAACGCTTCCAGGAGATAGCGGTGCCCTTTCTGCGGAGTGAGTACTGCGACGGTGCCGATGACGGCATCGAAGTCGCTGATGCCAAGGGCGCGGCGGAGGTCTTCGACGTCGGCCTGAGAGTGGTAGTCGTCGGCCCTGATGCCGGTCGGGATGATGACGGTATTGTCCGGCGTTGCGACACCGTGGGCGATCGCATCCTGGCGGTCTGTCTCCGAGGCGAGCACGAAGAGGTCGGTATAGCGCGCGGCGAACCGCTCGAGTCGGGTGTAGAGGGCGCGGCGGGGCGATGAGAAGCGCATCTGGAACGCGAAGCAGTGGGGGCTGTAGAGGTTCGCGCAATTGAGTGAGCGAGCAGCGATGCGTGCGAGGAAGCCGGCCTTTGAACTGTGGCTGTGGACAATGTGTGGCCGCCACTGACGGATGACTTGGCGGATCTGTCTCATGCAGTGGAAGTCTGAGATGGGGGAGACGTTGCGGCGCATGGGCACTTCTGTGACCTCGATGCCCGCCAACCTC
>JAUWOG010000110.1 GCA_030612305.1 Armatimonadota bacterium
ATACGCCTGCGCATCTCATTTTCCATCTGCCGCCTTTCAGCATGAAGCGCAAAGTGTTGCCTACCGCCTGGTGCGTACAAAGCCGATGCCCTCGGTGCCGGCCTCGTCAGTCTGCGCCGGGCCGAATGCCACCAGGTCAACGTAATCCGGCCATGCCACTCGTACCGCGTGGGCATTCACGCGCGCCACCTGCGGCAAGGGAGCCCCCTCACGATGTGGGAACAGTACCGCCAGAAACCCCGGGGCCTTGTCCGTTGTTACATCGGCACGCAGACGCGGATGGGTCTTCACCTGCGCCGTTCGACTCGCCTTCGTCTCGTTGAGGTCTTCGGAGAACTTCACATCGCCCGTGGCGTATAGCAGGAGGTCCATGTACCAACCGCTTGCCTCGTCCACGACTACGGGGTGGTCGCCGGACAGGTCAAACTCCATCCCCTCGACGATCTGCAGCAACCATGTGTAGGTGTGCTCAGCGCCATCTGCCTCCACGTCATCATAGACGACGGCATAGGGGCCGTGCGAACCGCGCACGAAATACACATGCCGGTCGAACTTCTTCAGCGCCTCGTTGGCATAGAGATCCCCGGCTCTGCCACATGCGTACGTGGCGATGTCGCCCGGCTCGTAAGCCACAACGCGTCCCTCGTTGAAGCGGACAGTCTGACCCTTACCGTCAAAGAGCAGACTGTTGTGGTCATCGGTGTCACGTGCCCCGTAGCCTGAATCATAAGCCAAGATGCTCTCGCCGGCATATAGCGCGAAGTGGTTGGCGTCGAACTGGGCGTGGCCCTGCTCGGGTTGCCCGCCGCTGAGGAATGAAAACAGGCAGCCCTCCTTATCCCAGCCTGTGCGCATGGAGACCAGGCCACGGCGGGAGAACTTGCGGCTGAGCGGCTTGCCCAATTCGTCGGGCGATTTGGCCTCGGGAGCCAGCGCGTGCCACAGTATCACGTACGGCAGCACCGGCACCCATCCCGAGTACGTATCCCCGAAGCAGTCGCCGCCTTCGTCATGGCGCCAGCCGTCGGTCTGCTCCCATAGCCATGTCAGCCCGGGTTCGTCATACAGGTAGGCAAACAGGGGGAAGAACACGGTGTGGGCAGAGAACCATGCGTCATTGATATTGTTGAAGAAGGCCCCGTTGGGGCGCAGCTCGTACAAGTAGTAGTAGGGCGACTTCTGCAGTGCCGGGGTCTCGAAGAGGTTCTTGCCTCCGGCCCGCCGCATCGCATCTATCAGCGCCGCCCCGTAGTAGATACACGCGCTTGTGTACCCGGGCCCTTCCAGCGCGCCGCCGTCTTCTCCGATGCCGATTGCCAGAAACCCCTCTATGCCCTCGAAGAAGGTGTTGACCCAGGCGTTCTCTTCCTCCGCCGAGCGACCGCTCTCACCGTAGATAGCCAGGGCCATCAGGCCGCCGGCAGCGTTGCCGATCAGGTGCATATTGTGCCCCAGGATCGCCGGGTAGCGATCCGCCTCCTTAAGCTTGGTCATATAGGGGTACAGGTACGCGAAATACGTGTCTATCATGTATTCGCGCACCTCGACGCGCTCTGCTTCGGTCAGGTAGTCATAGAGCAGGTCGTAGAAGACCGCCAGCGAGCGGCTCGAGTGCCCGGCATCCAGTGGCTGGGCGAGCCATCCCGTGTACTCGCGTCCGTAGTTCGTCCCGCCGACACGGTCAATAACCCGCTCGCGGATGATCGTCAGGACGATGTTCTTCGCACCGTCAATGTACTTCTGCTCGCCGGAAAGCACTCCCGCCCAGGCAAGCTCCTCATAGCGCTTCGTCAGCATCCACGCGCCTGCACGCACCTCCCAGAGGTTGGCCTTGCCCCCATCCCAGCCAATCTCATTCTGCTGCTCCGGCCAGTTGACATAGTGCGGCGAGGCGGGGTCGAGGTAGGAGTCGCATTTCTCCAGGAGACGCTTGTAGGCAATCGCCTCGAGGCCCTCATCCAGCCGGCTGCGCACCTCATCCAGTTCGCCGGCTGTACACAGCAGACGCGGGTGCCGGGCGTTGTCTCTGTACAGCCGCTCCTCGGCCCGGGCTATCGTCACTGTCGAAAAGAACACCGCCATCAACAGCATGGCGGTGCAATAGCCAGTCGTTTGAGCCATGGTACCGGCCCACCTCTCTCAGCGCATTGCGCCCATCAGCTTCACTGGTGCGTGTCTAGCGGAGCTCGTCAACGTTCTCGGCAACCTTCTCAAACGCGGCCACGATGTCGTCCATGTCCTCACGCGTGCCGAGCAGCATTGTCTGGCCTAGCCAGACGACGATATCGCAGATCTTCTCGCAGTTAGGCAGGTACATGTCGGCGTAGTCGGGGTATTCGACCATTTCGGTGATGCGCCCGAAGCGCTTCTCGGTGAAGAGCGGGTTCTTGTACAGCGGATGCGGGTAACCTCCGCCGCAGCCGACGCCCTCAGCCGAGACTGCCGCCATGAACTTCTCGCGCGGGACGCCCACCGTCTCTTCGTCGTATAGCAGACAGAAGGCATGTCGGGCGATACGAGTCATGAACGGGTCACGTCGCAGAGCCCTGAGACCATCAATCTGGTCGAGTTTCTCATCCAGATACAGGCCATTTTCGTGCCGGCGTTGGGTCTGGTCTTCCAGGCGCTCGAATTGTGCCAGCAGTACCGCGGACTGGAACTCAGTTATGCGGAAGTTCCAGCCGATGAAATGATGCTCGTAGAACGGCCGCCCGGGAAGGCGGCCGATGTGGTGGAATGAGAACGCCTTGGCCGCCAGCTCTTCGTCATTGGTCAGTATAATGCCCCCCTCGCCGCAATTGAGGTGCTTGCTGGCCTGGAAGCTTATCCCCCCGATATCGCCCACTGCACCCAGTTTGCGGTCATTCCATGTTGCGCCCCAGCAGTGCGCGGCATCCTCGACGATGGCCAGATCATGCCTTTTCGCAATCTCGAGGATACGTTCCATATCACAAGCCCGTCCGCTGAAATGCACCGGCATTATCGCCGTGGTGCGAGGCGTGATAGCCGCCTCGATGGCATCCGGGTCAATATTCCGCGTCTCCAGCTCGATGTCCACAAAGATCGGCACAGCGTTATTCTGCAAAATCGAGGTTGCGCTCGCGATGAATGTGTATGGCGGAACGATGACCTCATCGCCAATATCTACGCCAACCGCCTTCAGCGCAATGGTCAGTGCAGCAGTGCCGCTGGTGACGGCGATACCGTACTTGGCGTCCTGGTACTCTGCAAAGACCTGTTCGAATTTCTCCGTCTGGGTGTTCTCGCCAATACGTCCCCAGCGCCCACTGCGGACGGTGTCTTCCACGGCTTTGATTTCCCGCTCGTCCCATATCGGCCACGACGGCCAGCCCTTGGTGCGAACCTTGTCTCCACCATTGATAGCCAATACTGCCATTATCGTCATCTCCTTAGATGGCGTGCAGCTACGTAGTCACGACTCCAGGCGAGCGTATAGACGCCCTTCGCTCGCACGTTCTACAGTGACTGCTACCACTTCGCCACGCCTCCCCGTTGCTCCTTCTACGATGACCTGTAGGTAGTTGTCGCTTATCCCGCGCATTGTCCCATCTTCCTCCGCCGTCTGCAGCACGACCTCCAGATGCCTCCCGACCATGCTCTCGGCAAACGCCTGCCGCTTCTTCTCCGAAATGTCGCGAAGCACGTGATTGCGGGCCTTCCGCACCTGGTAGTCAACCTGGTCAGCCATCACCGCCGCCGGTGTCCCCGGCCTGTCCGAGTAGGTGAAGACATGCAGGTACGAGAGCGGGAGGCTCTCGATGAACTCACGCGTGGCTGCGAATTCCTCGTCGGTCTCGCCCGGGAAGCCGACTATCACATCTGCCCCGATACCTGTGGCAGGCTGCGAGGCCTTCATCCTCAGCACCAGCTCGCGGTAGAAAGCTGTATCGTACGGCCTGTTCATCCGCCGCAGGACGGCATCGCACCCGCTCTGGAGGGGAATGTGCAGATGACGGCAGAGCTTGCCGGAGACAGCTAAGTCCGGCGCGCCGGTAAGCGCCTGCCCGCCGTCGCCGATCATGCGCACGATATCAGGAGTTATCTCAAGCGGCTCCATCGAACTGAGGCGCACACGGGGGATTGGCAGCTCGCAGACCATCTCGATGAGCCGCGCCAGATCAACGCCTTCCTCCAGGTCGCGGCCATACTGCCCCAGGTGCGTGCCGATGAGGATGAGCTCGGGATGGCCGGCCTCTGTAAGCGCCCGGCACTGAGCAAGCACTTGCTCCGCCGGGACGCTTCTTGAGGGCCCGCGTGCGGCGGGGATGATGCAGTAGGTGCAGGCCGCGTTGCAGCCATCCTGGACCTTGACGAAGGCGCGCGTATGCCCGGAAAAGTGGGTGATGATCGGCCCGGCCTCGTCACACCGCGCAGGGCGTTCAGCCGCGCTGTCAGCCGCCGGCAGCAGTTCCGCCAGCCGGCTCTTGTCACGATTGCCCAGGAGGAGATCTATCTCGGGGATGGCTTCGAGGGCCTCACGGCCGACCTCGACATAGCACCCGGCTACGACCACATACGCGTCAGGGCTGAGCCGCTTGGCGCCTCGTGCCAGGCGTCGGGTCTCGCGGTCAGTTCGCGAGGTGACCGTGCAACTGTTGACGATGCACAGGTCTGCCCCGGCCTCGTAGTCAACGATCTCGTAGCCGAGGCGTTCCAACTGCACCCGCATCTGCTCGCTCTCGTACTGATTGAGCTTGCAACCGAGCGTCTTTATGGAAGCGGTACGTCCGGGCATCGCTTTCCCCTGCCGGCTCCAGCTTCAGGCCAAGTTGCGGAAATCCGACGCGCTATGCTATAATTCGCCGCGAGAGCGCTGTGCTCAGAATCCACAACGACCGGGCATGGCCCGGCCGTCGCAGGTCAATAGCTCATCGCACGACTCAAGCCTTCTGCACCTTGTCCGCTCGGATGCAGGAGGTACATACCCATGTCCGTTTCACGCCACCGCTCGGCTGTCTGATGCGAATCCGCTGCAAGTTTGGCAGCCACTTGCGTTTTGTGTGCCGCTGCGAGTTGCTCACCTTTGAACCGAAACCGGGCTTCTTTCCACATATCCTGCAAACTCTAGCCAACGTATTCCATTCCCTTCCATAGGACCAGGGCGTCATCTCAATGCGTCGCAGCCCGGCCCGGACTCACACGGGTCAGGCTCCATTACCTGACACGCCACAGTCACAACACAAATACCCGTCATGTTCGTCGGTTCTGACGGGATTCTCTTCTGACGGGATAGTGAGTATAGCACAATGATGGAGTACGGCGCAAGCAGTGACAATCCGCATTCTCAGCAGGACGGCCACTGCGCGGAGCCGCAGGTGCAGATACCGGTGGCCAGGCCTGCCCCGATCCAGGCGCACCCCGGCAAAATCTCCGGCACCGCTCTCCCCTTCGGTGTCCACCTCTCCAACGGTGTCTATGGCTCTGCCAGGTCCTGGCAACTTGTGCTCGGCGGCGCCTACATCATCACTCTCGGCTCGCTGGCGATGATCCCGACCTACATCGAGGCCTGGATCATCCAGCGGCTCTTCGACGTCCCGCTGCCCGCTCTGCTCCTCGCTGTGACCGGTTCACTGACCGGGCAGGAACTCACCTTCTGGGACGCCGTGCTGACTATCCTGCCGTTTATCAACTTCATACTCATTCTGCGGTTCTCAAGCCTCTCAGGATACCATGCTGCCGAGCACAAAACGGTATCAGCCATCGAGCGCTTCGGCAATCTCCGATACGAAGATGTCCTCGAAATGCCGCGCGTGCACCCCCGCTGCGGCACCGTACTCCTTTTCGGGCTGATACCTGCGATGCTGCTGGCCGTCCCGCTGTGGCAGGTGGATTGGATGTACGCGGTGCTGATAGCTATCCTGGGCTGGCATTTCCGCTACCACACCGGCTTCTTCGTCCAGACCCACTTCACGACCAAGCCGCCTACGCGCGCCCAGTTGGAGGCCGGTATCAGAGCCGGACAGACGCTGCTCGCCCGCTGGCGCGAGGACCCCTACCGCAAAGTCCCCTGGCTCAAGTCCATCTGGGTCCGAGGCATCCCACAGATGATCTTCGGCCTCTACGCCGCCATGCACCTCATCGGCATCATCTATTCCCATCTGCATATCTGGCTGGATTACTGACCCGGGCCATTCGTGGAAGGACGGCGTCGGGCTGGAGATTCGCCTGCCGATGGAGGGGCCGCGTCGAAGGGCGGTCGTGCCGTTTCCGACCGCACTGAGGCCGGCCCACGCAGGAAACGAACCTATCGGGACTGACATTACTGGGCAGGACTCCCCCCTCCGGTACCGCCGCAATGCGAAAGCTCTGTCCTTCTTGCACTACGAACGACTTCGGCAAACAGCGACGCCGCAAACAGAAGGCACTCCTATGGAACCGAGACCTACCTACTACGAACGAGGACACATCATCGATGCTCTGGTAAACGCACTAGACGATGTAACGCACCTGACGGATGAGCAACGTGTCGGCCTCAAGGTTCTCATCAGAGAGCAACTGAGCCACCCACCCAATGCTGAGATGGGGGACTTCTCGAGCAATATCGCAATGGCTGCGGCAAAGAGAGCGAACATGGCCCCGCGCGAGCTCGCGGAAGCTATGGCCGAGAAACTGCGGCAATCGCAGCTCCCGCTCGAAAAAGTCGAAGTCGCCGGCCCGGGCTTCATCAACATGTCCATGGCTCCTGAGTGGTTCACGAGCGCCGTGGCCGAAATCCTCGAACTCGGCGAGCAGTACGGCCGCAGCGATGAGGGCGCCGGCACCAAAGTCCAGGTCGAATTCGTCAGCGCGAACCCCGTCGGGCCGATCCACATCGGCAATGCGCGCGGAGCACCCTTCGGCGACGCCCTTGCCTCCATGCTTGAGGCGATCGGCTATGAGGTCGAGCGCGAGTACTACGTCAATGACGGGCGCTACAACACCCAGGCGCTCAATTTCGGCCGCTCATTGCAGGCGCGCTATCTGGAAGCGCTCGGACGCGAGGTGGACTTCCCCGAAGACGGCTATCAGGGCGAGTACGTCACCGAGATGGGGCGACGTCTCGCACAGGAGCACGGCGACGAGTACGCCGATCTGGCACGTGACGACGGGGCCGCCTACACCTTCTTCCGCTTCCTCGAGGAGGAGATCCTGCAACAAGCCGAAGAGGACCTGCGCGACTTCGGTGTCGAGTTCGACTGCTGGTTCACCGAGAAGTCACTGTATGACAACGGGGACATCGAGCGCGAGCTTGCCGCCTTGGCGCAAAAGGACATGGCCTACGAGAGCGAGGGGGCGACGTGGCTGCGCACCGCCGAGTTCGGCGACGAGAAGGACCGCGTCCTCGTCCGCAG
>JAUWOG010000738.1 GCA_030612305.1 Armatimonadota bacterium
CAGATCTATTCCCTGCTGCCATACCGCGTCAACGCGGTTACCGTGACCCCGCGCACCAGGACGAAGCAGGCCGGCAAGCCCATCACGTACCGCGTGGCAGTGCAGACCGATGGCGCGACACCGGGTCGCCATATCTTCCGCGTCGAAGTCACCGCCCCCGACGGCCCCAGGGCCTATTACGGGACGCAGATTACCGCGCCGGCCGGCTCAGGTGATGGGGAGTTCGCTCTGGCTATCAACGACGCCCCGGGCACATGGCAGATAAAGGCCACCGATATCGCCACCGGCATCACCGGCGCGGCCGAGTTCACCGTGACCAAAGCAGACTGAGGTGAAGCAACCGATGCCGCAAGATGACGCCTACAGCGACCGCCTGCTGGCCGAGTTCCTGCAGCGCTCCTACACCGCTGTGGATGGCCTGTGGTGCGTCAAGCTCGAGGAGACGCAGGGGTTCGACGCCGCCCTTGAACTCGACCGGCAGGTCTGGGAGATCATGGCGAAAATCCAGGCCCGCAAGGCCCGCGAGCTACTCGGCATCACCGGCGACAGTCCCGCCGAGCTGGCCCGCTGCTTCGGCCTGAAGCTGCGCGCCGACGGGCATGACTATGACCTGTCTCTGGATGAAGAGACCGTCCGCATGAGCGTGCGTCATTGCGCCTGGCTGGAGGCGATGGAGCGCTCGGGCCGCGAGGAACTCGCCGCCCATATCGGCAATATCGTCTGCGTCGCCGAGGGGCAGATGTGGGCCCGCGAATTCGGCGGCCGCTACGTCTTCAGCCTCCCGCGCCGCCGCTGCTGTGGCGATGCCTCCTGCGAGTTCGTCTTCACCCGCACCGAAGAGGAAACCCACGATGATACCGATCAGTGACATCGAAGCCGCCCGCCAACGCATCGCTAGCATCGCCCGCGTGACGCCGCTGATGCCCTGCGAGCGCGCCCATGACACCTGCCGCCGGCAGGTCTATCTCAAGCTGGAGAAGCTCCAGTACACGGGAGCCTTCAAGATCCGAGGCGCCGCCAACTGCATCGCCCAGCTTCCCGACCTCGCCCGCGAGACCGGTGTCGTCGCCGCCTCGGCCGGCAATCATTCCCAGGGCGTCGCGGCGGCGGCGACTGCGCTCGGCATCCCCGCGCGCATCTACATGCCGCAGAATACCCCGTTCCTCAAGGTCGAGCGGACGCGCTACTATGGCGGCGAGGTCGTGCTCCATGGCGACACCTTCGACGAAGCCTACGCCGAGGCCCGCCGCGCCCAGGAAGAAACCGGCGCGCCCTTCGTCCATCCCTTCGCCGATGAGCGCGTCATCGCCGGACAGGGCACCATCGGCCTGGAACTCCTCGAGCAGTTGCCCGACATGGAGGCCTGCATCATCCCCGTCGGCGGCGGCGGACTCGCTTCCGGCATCGCCTCCGCCCTCCGCGCGGAGAAACCCGACATGACCATCATCGGCGTCCAGGCGGCCAATGCGCCCTCGATGGCCGAGTCATTCGCCGCCGGAGATGCCTGCACCGTCCCCGTCACTCCGACCATCGCCGAGGGTATCGCCGTCGCCGCCGCCGATGACATGACCTGCAAGCTGCTGCGCGACCTGCTCGATGACATCGTCACTGTTGACGAGAGTGCGATAGCCGCGGCGATGCTGGACCTCATCGAGGATGACAACCTTGTCGTCGAGGGTGCGGGAGCCGT
>JAUWOG010000077.1 GCA_030612305.1 Armatimonadota bacterium
GGGCCGGACGGTGGCCATTGACGGCACGGTGTCGTCTGAGGAGGAGTACAAGCGGCTGGGGCAGGTGCTGGCGTCGTTCGCCAAGGATGCGAATCTGATCAATCTGGTGCGGGTAGTGAAGCCGCGGCCGCCCATCGGTGAATATGCGAAGAAGCTGGAGGAGGTATTCGGTCCGGACATCGAGATCAAGCAGATGGGTCTGGAGACACTGGCGCTGGAAGGGACCGTGACGAGCCCGGAGATGGCCGAGCACTACAAGAGCCTGCTGGCGGCGATGGAGCCTCCGTACCGGGTCGTGGACTACCTGCGGGTAGTCTCGCCGTACAAGGAGCGGATAGAGATATCCGTGCTGGTGGCGGAGATCAGCAAGGAGGACATGGACACGCTGGGTGTGGAGTGGGGGCAGATAGTTGACCCTCACTTTCCCGTCGAGCAGCCCATATTGATCGGGGTTGAGAATGGAGTGCGGACGATATGGGAGATCGGTGCGGACCTGGATCTGATGCTGGAGGATTCGGATTCGCGAGTGCTGTCGCGGCCGAAAGTGATGGTCAATGACGGGGAGAAAGCGGAGATACTAGTTGGCGGTGAGGTGCCGATTCCGATCGTTGCGCCGGGTGCCGGCGGTGTGCCAACAGTGACCATAGAGTATAAGCCTTACGGGGTCGAGCTCCATATTACGCCGACGATCATGAATGACGGCAAGACGATTGATATGGATATCAACCCGGTTGTGAGTTCGCTGGACTGGACGAACAGTGTGACGATAAGCGGTTTCAACATTCCGGCAATGCGGAAGCGGAGTGTGGAAACGAAGGTAAGCCTGGTGAACGGCGGACTGCTGACACTGGGCGGGCTGCTGCAGCGGGAGCAGTCAGAGGTAATCCGGAAGATACCGGTGCTGTCTGAGATTCCGATAATCGGGAAGCTGTTCACGCACAAGAGGTTCAGTAGCGGCGACAGCGAGCTGGTGATATTCGTGTCGCCGAGGATAGCTACGGATACGCACCACGAGCCCGGGTACAAGCACCCGCTCGACACAGAGCTGGAGGAGATGCGGCAGATACCGGAGTGAGTGAGTGGACCTATGCCCCGGGCTCCCTTGTTCACCCACGCCTGGGGCGCAAGCAACGGCATTGGTGAACGGCATTGACAAGCTGGAAGCTTGTCCTACAGGTATAGGCTTCAGGTATAGGCTTCAGGTATGGTGGGAGTGAGAGGCAGGGGGCAAAGAACAGGTTCAGAGAGTTAGGATTGGGGTAGAATAGAGAGTACGGCGGGGGTGCTGCGCGGTGCAAGCTGGGTAAGGCCTAGCTTGGGGGATGCTGTGCATCCCATTGGAGTTTGCCGCAGTTTCGGCACGAAACTGGCTGCAAGCTCCAGGCGCGACGCAAGCCGACGCGTTTTGGGGTGTCTCGACAAAGACCGTTGCAGAATGGTCTCGTGGCGGAGCGGCGGTAATGGGTAATCATATCTGCCAACGCCATATAGTGCCATTTACCGGGCGTCCTGGTGTCACAATAGTGGAGCAGCGATAATGGGTAATGATTCCGGCGACAAGCCGATACGAGTAGTAATCTCGGAGGTGAACCCGGGCTCGGCGGACCAGCTGCGTCAGATGCTGTTGCGGCAGGTAGCAGGCGGGCGGAAGATAACCATAGCGGGTTATGCGCGTGATGGGCTTGAGGTCGCGCAGATGGCTGTCCACATGCGGCCCGATCTGATCTTCATAGATACGGAGATGCCGGGGCTAGACGGCTTTGAGGCGTGCAAGCTTGCGGTATCGGCGAACCCGGAGACGATTGCGGTGATGGTGGCCGAGAATGCGACCCCGGAGTTGATACAGGCTGCGATGCGTGCGGGCGCCAGAGGCCTGGTGGACCTGGCACAGCCGGAAACCGAACTGCGCGATTTGATAGAAGAGTTCGTGGAGTTGCGCGCGACAAAGGAGAAGCCGGAGTTCGCACTGGCAACCGACCCGGAGAAGATGCCGGTGTCAATCGCGGTGACCGCGGCGAAGGGCGGCGTCGGCAAGACGACGGTGGCGACGAATATGTCAGTACTGCTTGCCAAGCGCTTTCCGGGGCAGGTGGTGCTGGTTGACTTCTTCGGCCAGTTCGGCAATGTGGCGCTGAGTCTGGATCTGCGGCCGGCATTGGGGATCGCGGACCTGCTTGGCTACGAGGAGTTGGATGCGGAGCTGGTTGATGGGCACCTGGCAGAGCACGATACGGGCCTGAAGGTGCTGGGGGGGGTGACGAGGGGCAATCAGGAGGAACTGGCCAGCGTAGATATCCCGCAGCTTGCCTCGCTGCTGGGGATGTTGCGGCGGTGGAACCGTTTCAATGTATTCGATCTGCCAGCGTTGCTGTGGCCGGCAAGCCCCTACGTAATGTCGCGCTGCCAGCACATCATAGTGCTGACAACGCTGGACGATATCGTGACGATACGTGACACGGCCTCCCTGATCGAGCTGATCATCAAGGGTAATGTGCCGAGTGACCGGATCAAACTGGTCGCGAACCGTGTGTACAAGGTGAATAACTTCAGCATTCAGGATGTGGAGGAAGCGACGGGGATCAAGGTATGGGCGCAACTGCCGGATGAGTATGATATCGTGAGCAAGGCGCGGAATGAGGGAGTACCGTTTGTGGTGAGCCGTCCGCGCGAGGCGATCACCCAAACGTTGGCTGAGATCGTAAAGCGGATCGTGGCAGAGAGCACGCCGGAGCAGATAGCGAAGGCAAGCGAATGATTAGAGCAAGGGCAAACGAGACTGACGGAGGATGCGCTTCCGGCGGGAAGATGGTGGCATAGATGAGGGCAGATGATGCTTCTGTAGCGAGGCAGACGGCGGCGGACCTGGGGATATCAGTGGAGGAAGCAGAGGCGCTGGACACCGTCGGGACTCAGGTGCATCAGCGGCTGCTGACGGACACGGATTACCGGACGCTGCAGTTCATGACTGAGCCGGAGCTGGTGGAGCGGATTCGCACACTGGTTGAGATAGTGAGCCACGATCGGGAGATATCGCTGTCCGCCCGCGCGAAGGAGCAGATGCTGGCGGAAGTGCTCAATGAGGTGGCCGGCTACGGGCCGATCCAGACTTATCTCGACGACCCGACGATATCGGAGATTATGGTCAACGGTCCGGACCGGATCTATATCGAACGGCGCGGCAAGGTGGAGCCGACGACGCGGCGGTTCATGGATGACGCACACGTGATGCGGATCATCGAGAAGATCATCGCGCCGCTGGGACGGCGTCTGGATGAGTCGACACCGATGGTTGATGCGCGCCTGCCGGACGGGTCTCGTGTGAATGCAATCATCCCACCGATCTCGGTAACAGGTCCGTGTGTGACGATTCGGAAGTTCTCGGCGGATCCGTTCAGTGGCGAGGACCTGGTCGGGTTCGGGACGTTCTCGGAGACGATGCTGACGTTTCTGCAGGGGTGCGTGGATGCGCGGCTGAATGTGGTTGTGTCGGGCGGTACGGGTAGTGGGAAGACGACGACTTTGAATGTGCTGTCTTCGATGATTCCAGACGGCGAGCGGATAATCACCGTCGAGGACGCCGCCGAGCTTCAGCTGCAGCAGGATCACGTCATCACGCTTGAGAGCCGGCCTCCAAACCTCGAGGGTCGTGGCGAGATCACGATTCGGGATCTGGTGCGCAACTGCCTGCGGATGCGTCCGGACCGGATTGTCGTGGGTGAGTGCCGTGGCGAGGAGGCGCTGGACATGCTGCAGGCGATGAATACGGGTCACGACGGCTCGATTACGACGGTACACTCCAACAGCCCGCGGGATACACTGTCGCGTATGGAGACTTTGGTGTTGATGGCGAATGCAAACCTGCCGTCACGTGCGATTCGGGAGCAGATCAGCTCGGCGATTGACCTGATCATCCATCAGGAGCGGCTGCGAGATGGTTCGCGGCGGCTGACGAATGTGACGGAAGTGCAGCATATGGAGGGTGATGCGGTAGTGCTGCAGGACCTGTTCGTGTTCCAGCGCGAGGGGTTTTCGCCGGATGGCACCATCATCGGACGGCATGTGGCATGCGGGGTGCGGCCGCTGTTCATGGACCGGATGGAAGCAGAGGGCATCTCTTTCAGTTGGGAGATATTTGACCCGGAGAGCGGCATATAGCCTGCAGGCAGGCGTCGGGCGGAGGATGCTGCGCATCCTCATGAAGCCGGATCCACCTGCGGCGTGGGTGCCCCGCGCGACGGGGCGAAGGAGGGCATAGATCGTGCCTTGGTGGATGCCTTTGATCTTCGTTTTTCTGGCGGTTGCAGGAGGGACGATGACGCTGCTGTCGGCGGCCATCTCGGCATTTGAGGTGCGCGCACGGCGGCTGGCACAGTTGAAGGAAGGGCGCCCGGTTCAGGCGGATGTCACTCCTTCGCTGAAGAAGACAAAGGTGCAGATTGACCCGGCGCCGATGCTGACAGGTGTCCTGCAGAATTCGGCGATGGGCAAGCAGTTACAGTTGGCGATACTGCGTGCAGGGCTGGTGTGGCGGCCGTCGGAGTTCATCACGATTTCCGTGTTTGCACTGCTGGCCGGCTACATGATAGGCTGGGGTGCCGGACACCGCAGCATGCCGCTGGCAATCGTTACGGCGCTGGTAGGGGCGGCGCTGCCGTACGTATATGTGAAGGTGAAGCAGGGGCAGCGGCAGGCGCGGATGACGGCGCAGATACCCGACATGCTGGACATTCTGTCCGCCTCACTGCGTGCGGGCCATTCTTTCCTCAGCGGGGTGCAGGTTGTGGTCAGCCAGATGCCACCTCCGTTGAGCGACGAGTTTGAGCGGGTAGTGCAGGAGGTGAGGTTCGGAGCGTCATTGCACAACGCGCTGGCGGAGTTGGTGCTGCGGACTGAGAACTACGACATGGAGTTGATCATATCGGCGGTGCAGACGCAGTTGTCTGTCGGCGGCAACCTGGCGGAGATTCTAGACAAGATCGGCTCGATGATTCGGGACCGGGTGCGTCTGGCCGGTGAGATCGGAGCGGCGACGGCCGAGGGGCGTTTCTCGGCGATGATCCTGGTGGGGATGCCGTTTCTGCTGGCATTCTTAGTCAATTCGATCAGTCCGGGGTATCTGTTGCCGCTGGTGACCGAAACGTATGGCCAGATGATGCTGGGAGCGGCGGCGGTGCTGATGGTAGTGGGGATGCTCATCATTCGGAGCATGCTTGACGTGGATTTGTAGGTGGGATGCTTCGCATCCCATGCAAAGCTCATCGGCGCTGGACGTGCTTTGCTGTTGAATGCTCTGAGATGCAGTGAGAGGTGCTCAGATGCTTTGGATAGCCGGGGGGATTTTCGTAGCGGCCGCGGTGGTCCTGTATTTCGGACTTGCGCAGCCGACGACCGATGCCAGGATGCAGCGGCGCCGGGAGGCAGTGCTGCAGGAGACAGACTCCCGGTCGCAGGTGCGCTCGGTGGTTTCGGAGGAGCTTTCAGCCTCGTTCACGGAACGGGTTCTGCAGCCTGTTATTGATATGGTGAGCCAGCGGCTGGCAGCGGCGGCACCAGAGGGAATGATCAGCGCGGCGCAGGGAAAGCTGGCGGCTGCCGGCTATCCGCTGGGTCTGACAGAGCCTGTCTTCCTGCTGTTGCGTGGCGGTGCAGCGCTGGGCGGGGCGGCGGCATCGTACATGATATTCCTGCACTTGGCGAATTCGGCACCCCTCATGCGGATGACGGTGACGCTGTTTGTGCTGATGGCGATCTCGATGGGGCCGGATTATTTCGTGTCAGGGCGGATGAAGACGCGGCAGACGGCAATTCGCCGTTCGCTGCCGGACCTTCTGGACCTGCTAGTTGTGTGCACGGAGGCCGGGATGGGGCTTGACGGCGCGCTGGCGGAGGTGGTGAACCGGAAGGAAGGGCCGCTGGTGGATGAGTTCAACCGCACGCTGGTGGAGGTGCGTCTCGGGAAGCGACGCAACGAGGCGTGGCAGGACCTGTCCGACCGGGTGCAGGTACGGGAGTTGGCGACACTGGTAGCGGCCTTGTACCAGGCGCAGACGATGGGGGTGAGTATCGCCCGGGCACTGCGAGCACATTCGGATGCCCTGCGGTCGCAACGGAGCATCCGCATTAAGGAGCAGGGGGCGATTCTGTCCACAAAGATGCTGTTTCCGCTGATATTCTGCATATTCCCGGCCTTGTTCGTCGTGATCCTGGGCCCGGGCGCGATTCAAATAATGCACACATTTGGTGGAGGTGGCGGGGGGGGGTAAGGCCAAACTTAGTATTGACAGGACTAAACACGCTGCGAAGATACGCCTTGTTGGGCGTGATGGTGTGTGAGTAGGTGGGGATGGAAACCGCTCCTTGAGCCCCCCGAGGATAGAGGTTCGCACAGGATGCGCAACGCGGTGTCCTGAGGAGGAGACGCACATGGACATAGAGCCACGCTTGGTGCTGATAGTTGATGACGATCCTACAATTCGTGAGGCGGTGATGGGCCGGCTTGAACTCGAGGGTTTCAGAGCCATCGAGGCATCCGGCGGGCAGCAGGTGTTTGAGATCCTCGAGGAACACTCCCCGGATCTGATAATACTCGACCTGGGGCTGCCGGATCTTGACGGCGTCACGGTGTGTCAGCGTATCCGGCACAAGTCGGCTGTGCCGATTATCATGCTCACGGCGAGGTCCGAGGAGGTCAACCGGGTCGTGGGGCTGGAAGTCGGCGCGGATGACTACGTGACCAAGCCGTTCAGCTTTGATGAACTGGTAGCGCGGGTGAAAGCCGTTCTGCGGCGGGTGGACCCGAGCCGGGGGATAGCACCTCCGAGCACGGTCCTCAAGGCGGGGGACATCGAGATAGATACCGAAGGCCACCAGGTGACGATAGCCGACAAGGTGGTGTCGCTAACCCCGACGGAGTTCGGGCTGCTGCAGGCCCTGGCGGAGCGGCCCGGGAAGGTGTTCAGCCATCAGGAGCTGTTGCGCAAGGTGTGGGACTACGACCAGTATGACACGCATCTGGTCGAAGTGCATGTCGCGAATCTGCGCAGCAAGATCGAAAAGGATGCCCGCAAGCCGAAGCGGGTGGTAACGGTACGAGCGGTCGGCTACAAGCTAGTGGCCGAATGACGCGAAAGGGAGGATGCGGGGAGTTTCCCTCGGAAACTCCATGCACCCCATCGGAGTTTGGGAGTTCGGCGGAATCTCCGGTTCCGCAGGCGGAACGCACGCAAACTCCATGCAGCGCGTGAGACGCGCAGGATAAGGGAGAAGGACAGTGTGCCCGCGCACGGAGGCGGGCTTTTTTGTTTTTTTGGGGGGGGGTGCGAGGCTGGCTACGTCCACGCCAGGGCGCGGCAAGGAGCGGCGTTGGCAGCAGTCAGCTTCATCGGCGCGGCACACAACGTGACCACCGGAGGCAGCTCGGCCAAGCGCATCAAGGGACATAGGATCATGCCGCCAGTCGCAAAGAAGGCATGGATGAAAGGCATCGAGGTGTCCTGGGGATGGTCGAAAGAGAGCATGTCTCCGCCCAGAATGGTGGGGCGATGGCAAAGAAGCCATTGCTGTAACTGCGGCGAGAAGTAGGGGCTGTCGAAGTAGTAGTCCGGCGCGTGTACGTGTGCCTCCCAGCCGCAGGAGATGAGGATGGCGTCGCTGTCGGGGATGAAGCCCGGAGGCGGGGCGTCAGGAGCCGGCAGCAAGCGGCCCTCAGGGACAAGAGGAATCACGAAGGCACGAACGATGAGGCGGTCGGGAGAAACCTGGTCGAGTGTCGGGGCGCCTTCTCGAATGTGCGCGGCAGTCTCCAGATACGTGGTGCCATTGAGCACCATCAGGCTGAGAGTGTGTGAGACCCATCCGTCTTCGACCAGAGAGCCAACGTCTTTGAGCTGCACCGGCGGGCAGCCATCCTCG
The DNA here is from genome assembly GCA_030612305.1 of Armatimonadota bacterium. GTDB lineage: Bacteria > Armatimonadota > Zipacnadia > Zipacnadales > UBA11051 > UBA11051. The sequence continues at coordinate 7,912 of JAUWOG010000077.1, forward strand.
CGATACCAATCCACACCGTCGGCGACCGGCACGCTGAGATCCCAGATTCTCTCCGGAATGGCGTTGTGGGTCATGTGAGTAGATTCCCCCTTCAGGGATGGCGGGCGCATGGGCGCAAGCTGCGCTCCTACAACGGCGAACGACGGCGATGCTACGGGAGTTCGAGCTCAGCCCAGACGCCGAGGTGGTCCGACATGCCGCCGTCGAAAGTGGCGGAGCGTAAGATGCGGAAATGCGGTGAGACCCAGATGTAATCTATGCGCCAGAAAGGGCGGTTGCGCTTGAAAGTGAGGCCGCATCCGAGGCCGCCAGCAACAAAGGCATCAGTGGCATGGGGGCGGAGCCCGTCGAGGGCGGGGATATGTGGGGGAGTGTTGAAATCGCCGGCGATGATGAAAGGGCCGTCCCGATCGCGGGCCCATGCGGCGATGTCTGCTATCTGGCCGCGGCGCATGTCCACA
>JAUWOG010000138.1 GCA_030612305.1 Armatimonadota bacterium
AAGCGACTGGTAGTGGGCTCCCACAATGAAGCGAAAGTGGCCGAGATACGGGCCATCCTGAGGGATGTGGAGGTCGAGGTAGTCGGGCTGTCAGAGGCAGGAGATATCGGGGAACTGGATGAGCCGTACGAGACCTTCGGCGAGAATGCCTGCGCGAAGGCGTTGCAGGTGGCGGAGGCGTGCGGGCTGCCGGCGCTTGCAGATGACAGCGGGCTGGAAGTAGATGCGCTGGGCGGGCGGCCGGGAGTGTACTCGAGCCGCTACGGGGAGAATGACGAAGAGCGGATAGGCAAGCTGCTGGGCGAGCTGGGCGAAGTGGCAGATGAGCAGCGCAGCGCGCGCTTCGTGTGTGTGATAGCCGTGGCATACCGGGGGAAGGTGCTGGGGGTCTGGGACGGGCAATGCAAGGGCGTAATCAGCCGAGAATGCCGGGGCGTCGAGGGTTTCGGCTATGACCCGGTATTCTACTACGCGGAGCGAGGCTGCACTCTGGCGGAGATGTCTGCGGATGAGAAGAACGAGATAAGCCACCGGGGGCGAGCGTTGCGGGCGCTGAAGAATGATATTGGCGAGCTGGCGGCGGAGTGGGACTAACGACGCGATGGGCTTGGAGAGAGCATAGTCAATGACGGACGAAACGACGACAAGGTCAGACAGGGCGGCGGATGTCGCCGACTTCGCAGCAACCGATACAGCAGATCAAGAGGCAATGGCTGGGCTGGCAGGCGGCGGCAAGCTGACGATCCTGCAGATCATCACGCCGAGGCGATATTCAGGGGCCGAGCGTGCGATGACGTATCTGTCGGAGTCGCTGGTGAAGCGGGGCCACCGGGTAGTGGTCGCGTGCAAGTACAACGAATTGCTGTTGCAGGAGCTTGATGAGCGCGGAGTGGAAGCGCATGTGCTGCCGATTCGCGGGAAGCTGAACGTCGCGGCACCGTTTGTGATTTCACGGTTTGCGCGGCGTGTCGGTGCCGATATCATCCATACGCACCTGTCCACCGCGAGCCTGTGGGGGAGTTTAGGGGCGAAGCTGGCCGGCGTGCCGTGTGTGGGTGACGTGCAATGGCTGAACCACAAGTACTGGTATCTTTTTGCCGACCGGCTGACGGCGTGCAGTCATGGCGTGCGGAAGCATCTGATCGGTCAGGGGCTTGTCGGGGAGCGGATAGAGGTCGTGTATAACGGGCTTGACCCGGCGCAGTTCTGCGGCCCGGGCGACGGCAGGGCGGTACGTGAGGAGCTGGGCTTGAGCCCCGAGCAGCCGGTGATCGGGACGATAGCGCATTTCTCGCCGCGCAAGGGGCATGTCTATCTGCTGGGGGCGATGGCGCAACTGGTGAAAAGGTTCGACGACATCTGCTGCCTGCTGATCGGCGAGGGGCGAGACGAGCAACGTCTGCGGCGCGCGGTTGGTGAGCTTGGTCTGGAGAAGCACGTGCGGTTTCTGGGCTACCGGCATGACGCGTGTGAACTGATCAAGGCGATGGATGTGATGGTGCTGCCTTCGCTGGTGGAGGGGCTGGGGATCGTTCTGATAGAGGCGGGGTTTCTGGGGAAGCCGGCAGTCGCCAGTGACATTGACGGGATAGATGAGGTGATCGTGGACGGCGAGACCGGGATGCTGGTTCCGCCGGCCGATGTGGACGCGCTTGCGGTGGGGATCGAGGCGCTGCTTGATGACGGCGAGTGGGCGCGGCAACTGGGGCGGCAGGCGCGGTCGCGGATGGAGCGGATATTCAGTCTGGACGCGATGACTGACCGCACCGAGGCGGTGTATCACGAGGTGATAGCAGAATACCGAGGGCGCAGAGGGCACGAGGGGAAGTCAGAGACGGAGGGGAGTAGATGAGCATGTGGAGGCTGTCGGGTAAGGTGCTGCTGGCGGCCGTATCCATAGCCCTGGGTGCGACGATATATGTGTTGTCGCCGGCGGTGCGGCTGGTGCCGCTGGAGTACTGGACGGCGGTGGCGATATATGTCATAGCCGCCGAGGTGGCGTGGCATCTTGCGGAGACACAGACGGTGCGTCGGTCGCGCCTGCTGGCGCGAACGGGCCTGCGCGCGGTCAGCCGCGGGGACTATCGGCCGATCAACAGGTTCGCCGGTACGGGCCTGACAGTGGGGGACGGCTTCCTTGACGTGGGTGCGGGCCGAGACATCGAGCGCGACATCCAGGTGAGCCTGCTCGACGCACTGACGCGCGCCGGCACCGACAGCCGCTATGAGATGATAGTCGCCACAGTGGGGGCGGGGAAGACCATACTGCTGTACCGGCTGGGGCTGGAGTTGCTGAAGCGGAAGTACCCGGTGTACATCCTGGGTGGCGGCGTCGGCGCGCCGGGAGAGGCGGCGAAGGTACTGGTAAGGCTGGCAAGACATTCGGCGCGTCTTTTCGTTCTGATTGATGACATCGAGCTGCAGGCGGGGATCGGCGGTCTGCTGGAGGGCGTGCTGGACGGTGATGACAAGATAACGGTTGTGGCTACGTGTTCGCGGCAGGGGTATGATACGCTGCTGCGGGGTGGCGAGCAGAGGGCTGTGGCTGCCCGGGACCTGGTGTCGCTTGCGAACGTGTACAGTCTGCGGATCACGCCCCGCGAGACGCAGGCGCTGACGGAGAAGCTGGCACCGGCGGAGTCGGGTCTGGAGGCGCAACTGACGGCGGCGCAACGGCAAGCGGTGTCTGTCGGGGCGAAGGACCTGCTGGCCCTGACGGTGGCTCTGCGGCATGGGCTGCTGCCGGCGGCCCTTGCATTGGAGGCGCTGGAGGAGCTGGGCGGCCCGGAGCGGGAACTGCTCTACGGGCTCTGTCTCGTCTCGCTTTGTGGGCACGGGGTTCTGTTCGATGAGCTGGCGTCGGTGTTTGGGAAGGGTTGTGGGGAGATTCTTGACACGCTGGCTGCGACGAAGCTTGTTGTGAGGTATGCCAGGAAGGTGTATCCACCGCACCCGGCAGTCTCGCTGATCTTGCTGAGGTCACCGGACCTGCTGGCGGAGACGGAGAGAGTCGCAATGGCTGAGAAGATAGTGCGGGAGATGTGTGTGCGCCATCGGTCGCTGGCCAGCGCGATTGTCCGCGGCGTGTTCCAGATGCTGGACAGGGAGTTTGCCTTGAGGCTTTGGGCCCGTTGCCGAGATGCCTGGACCGACGATCTGGACCGCTTGTCGCCGGCCATGGTCGTAGAGGATCTGGTGCCGTTGCTTTACCTGGCGGAGGATTACAAGCTGGCGGCGGAGCTGTGCCGGCAGCATGTGGAGAATGAGAAGCTGGGTGAGCGGGCCTCCTTCCAACTCGCGTTGTGCCTGTACAGATTGGGTAGCCACGAAGCTGCGGGGGAGATACTGAGCCAATTCCTCTCCCAGCAGCCGTATGCACGAGTTGCGCACGTCAACTCCACGCTGACGGATATTGGCCAGGGGAAGTACGAGGAGGCCGAGCGTTATCTGAAAGCACTGGAGGAGACGGACGCGCGCCTCCCGGGGCTGCACTATCTGCTCGGATATGTGGCGGAGCTGCAGGGCCAGACGGAACGGGCAATCGGCGAGTACCAGGAGGCGCGGGCGCAGTACGGGCATGACACCGCGGCGTTGCGCCGGCGGGCGGCGCTGAAGGTGATGACTGAGGCCAACGATGACGCGATCCGGCTGTATGAGGCGGGGCTGCAGCAGGATCCGGAGCATGTTGAGCACTACGGCGGCCTGGCAGTGGCTCACTATCTTGCGGGTAACAGCAGCCGGGCGATGGTACAGAGCGCGCGGGCAATCCAGACGGGCATCGATCCGGCGATAGCACGCAAGGCAGTCGCGCGGGCCTGCATGGGACACGGGTTCTACGAGCAGGCGCTCAATGAACTGCGCAACTGCCTGACCTACGTTCCCGATGACACCGAGGCGCAGATCCTGTTGGGGCAGTGTCTGCACAGCCAGAATGACCTCAGCGGAGCCCAAGCTGCTCTGGAGGTCGCGGTGGCGTCGGACCGCGAATCACTGACGGCGAGCCAGGCGCTGGCCTCATGCCTCCTGGACCTGGAGGAATACGAGAAGGCAGAGGCAGTGCTCGATGAGCTAGTGGCTACGCATGTGGCGACTCTGGAGACATATCTGCTCTCAGCGATGCTGGCGGCCAACCGCGGTGACGTGGAGGGCCAGGCGCGATGGGCGGAGCTGGCCCTGGAGGCGGGAGATGAGAGCGGCTGGGCGTCGTTCATCCGTGCGCGTGCGGTGGAGGGCGAGTTGGCTGCAGAGAGCTATGAGACGGCCGCGCGCAGGCTGGCACAGACGGCGGTGACCGGCAGTCGGGTCGAGAGCGCATCGGCCTACCAGGCGATCGCACTGTGCAGGCAGGAACAGGGCAATGAGTCAGGGGCGAAACAGGCGGCCGCTCGGGCTCGCCAGCGGCTTATCAGCAGCCACTACGCCGGTGAGCCGCTACTGTCGGCGCTGCTGTTGCGCTCGGTGAGCAGTACCGATTTCATGGGGGAGCTTCGGGAGTTCGGGCTCGAGGAGAGGGATGACTGAAGCTGGACGGGGCCCCGCTTCAGCTTGGAGTTTGCTGCGCAAACTCCATTCGCGCCAGGGGTGTGAATGTGGGAGACTGGCCGGCGCGGGAGATGAAGAAGAGGACGCCAAACGCTCACGCGGAGAAGTGAAGGCCGGGAGCGGCAGCAAGATATTCGATGGAAAAATCGGAGCGACTGGAGGATTCCAGGAGCCTTGTGTATAATAGACAGAGAAGTATCGAAGTGTGGAGGCATTTCGAGCGAGCTCGCGGAGAGCCGACAAACCAATGACAAACTGTGGGAGGAATGATGATGAGTCAGAAGGCTAAGTTGTTAGTGCTGGTCGTGTTGGCAGCGAGCGTGGTGTGGCTGGTCGGGTGCCCGAAGCCGAGCGTAGCGCCGGGGGACATGCCGCCGCCGGTAGAGCAGCCGCCGCTAGAGGAACCGACGGTCGCACCGACAGGCGAGCCGATCAAGATCGGCGCGATCTTCAGCGTGACGGGTCCGGCCGCGCCGCTGGGAGTCCCGGAGAAGGAAACCGTGGAGTTGCTGGTCGAGAAGATCAACAGCAGCGGCGGCGTCAATGGGCGACCGCTCGAAGTGATCGTCAAGGATGACAAGTCCGAGCCGACGGAGACGGCGCTTGCCGCCAAGGACCTGGTAGAGACGGAGCAGGTAGTGGCCATCATCGGGCCGAGCCGGAGTCCGTGCGCGATGGCGATAGTGGACTACTGCCAGGAGCAAGAGGTACCGCTGATCGCGTGTGCCGCGGCCGGACCGGTAACCAACCCGGTGGCGGAGAGAAAATGGGTCTTCGCGGTTCCGCAGACTGATATCCTCGCCGTCGCGAAGATCGTCGAGTACCTGAAGGCCAAGGACATCAAGAAGGTAGCGACGATCTACGTGAGCAACACGTTCGGTGAGAGCGGTCAGGCGCAGCTCGAGAAGCAACTCGGGGATGCCGGAGTCGAACTGCTGGCCAGTGAGACGTTTGGCAGCGAAGACACCGACATGACAGCGCAGATCACGAAGATCAAGGGGATGAGCCCTGAGGCAGTGATCTGCTGGGGGACGAACCCGGGTCCGGCGACGGTAGCGAAGAACATGAAGACTTTGGGTCTTGATGTTCCGCTGCTGCAGAGTCACGGCGTCGCGAACCAAGGCTTCATTAATCTTGCGGGCGACGCGGCGAATGGCGTGATGCTACCGGCAGGCCGGCTGATCGTCGTGGATGAAGTTGCGGACGATGACGTGCAGAAGGAAGTGCTGGCGAGCTACGCGGCTGATTTCACCGCCGCATACGACAAGCCGGCGGATACCTTCGGCGGACACGCGTATGACGCCCTGACGCTCGTGGTGAAGGCGCTGGAGAGCGCCGGGAGCACGGACGCAGCGGCACTGCGCGATGCCATCGAAAGCACGAAGGACTATGTGGGCACGGCCGGGGTATTCAACTACGGCGCTGACGACCACAACGGACTGACGATAGACGCATTCGTGTGGGTCAAGATCGTGGACGGGAACTGGAAGCTTGCTGAAGACGAAATCAGCGGCGGCTAGTAGTCGTGTAGAAGCAGATAGGAGTGTACGACGCGGCCAGGCGGGATAGGAAGATTGTCCGCCTGGCCGCTTGTGCGCGTAGAGTGAGATCATGGCTCTGAGTGAGCAGATAGCACAATTTCTTGCGACCGGCATCACCGAGGGCTGCGTGTATGCACTCGTGGCGCTCGGCTTCACGATCATCTTCAATGCCACGGGCATTGTGAACTTCGCGCAGGGCGAGTTCGTGATGGTCGGTGCGCTGCTGGCGGCGACGCTGTCGAATGCGGGGCTGCCGCTGGCGCTCGTCATCGTCATCGGGACACTTGGGGGCGTGGCAGTGGCGGTGCTGCTCGAGCGGCTTGCGATCAGGCCGCTGCGGGATGCGCCGATCCTGGTGCTCATTTTCGTGACGATAGCGGCGTCGTTGGTGCTGCGTGGTAGCGCGAGCCTGATATGGGGCCCGAATGCCATTCCGATGAAGTCCTTCTCGGGTGAT
>JAUWOG010000397.1 GCA_030612305.1 Armatimonadota bacterium
GATTGACCTGACTGGGCCAGCATTGTCCACTTCGCTGTGCGAAGTGGACTCCGACAGGCCCCTCCATTACGGCATGACGACAAGGGGGCGCAAGTTACCGGGCGGCGGGATGGATGTCGTATCTGTCCATGAGCCGCCGCAGGTTCTCGCCGAGGATGAGGCGCTTGTCCGCCTCCGATATGCGCGCAGACAGAATCGGTCCCAGACCCCAGGCTATCGGCAGGTCCATGAGGTCAGAGCCGAAGAGAATGCGGTCCGCCCCGTACATCTCGACGTATCGCTCGGTCTGGCCCCAGAGATGGAACGGGCACGAGCAGATGAAGAGATTCTCCACCTCCGCGACGACCTCACCGTAGTCGCCGGCCGAGTGTCCGGTGAAGAAGCAGGCGTCGGGATAGGTCGTGCACAGGCGGCGCATCTGTTCCGGCGATCCCCAGTTATGATTCAGGATGAACTGCCCGCGCTCATGGGCGAAGCGGCAGGCCACATCAATCAGCGGCCCTTCATTCGGATAGCCCTGGTAGCGTGGGATGAGTTTGATGCCTTTCATCCCGAGTTCCAGCCCCCGCTGCAACTCTTCGAGCATCAGCTTCTCGCCATGATTCGGATTGACCAGTGTGAAGCCGACAAAGCGGTCGGGATACTGCTGCATCACCTTTGCGACCTCATCGTTGCCATAGGTCTCATCGCCGAAGACGCCCTCGAGGCTGAAGACGCAACACGCGCGGATGCCAAACTTGTCCATCTCGGCGACAATGTCGGCCGGCTCATCGAGTATCACGTGATTCGGACTCGACCAGCCGATATGGCCGTGGCAATCGTAGAACTCCTCCTCACTGAGCGAGGCCCTCGCGCGCGCCGCCCCGTGCAGTTCGTCCACAGACGCGGAGAACTCCACATCATCAGCGAACTGAATACTGGGGTTCCATGACAGCATCTCGCGCATGTTCCCGCCCGCGATGAGGGCCAGGTCCGCCTCCGAGATGTCCGAGTAGTCGAGCTGCATCATCGGCACTGCCGGGCAACGCGCCGGCAGTTGCGACCCCCACACCAGCTTCTCGGCCCCGAACTCATCACAGACGAACTCGATGCGCTTGTGCAGCCATATCGCCGACAGGTCCACCGTCAGATTCGGGCACGCCGCCAGCGCCTCCCATGTCCTCCGCTGGCTGTTGTAGATGCGGTCTTCGGTGACGACGACCGGCAGCGCCGGGAACTTGCGGCAGATGCGAACCACGTTGTCCCAGTCGGTGAGGTTATTGCTCCCCGGCTCCAGCAGACGGGTCGGACACAGGAACACCGGCACGCGTACATTCTCAAGCTCTGCCAGCAGGTCATCCACGGCCCACTCGGTGAGCGGAATCCCGAACTGGCCGTAGAACAGGTACAGTGCTCCCACGCCGAGTTCCCGCATTTGCTCGACGAACTCGGCCGGTCGCGGCTGCTCGCCGCTGTGGGTCATCAGACCCGCCCACGCCGGATGCAGGCGCGGGTGGTCCCGGGTCCGCTCGATGATGCGCTGGTTGCCGGCTTGCGGGTTGCAGGAGGCCGACAGCGTATCAATGACCAGCGCCTCATGGATGCCGAAATGGTCCATCTCGGCGAGGATTTCCGGCGCGGTCGCCGGCTGCTGCTCGGTCGAGTGTACACCGCGCCCGAGGTAGCAGCAGGCATCAAAATGGCTCACAGTTGACATCGCTCTCGCCTCCGCTTCGTGCCACGTTTTCAGATACCGTCAAGCGTCTTCAGCAGCTCGACGGCTATGGCTATGTGTCCAGCCCTGTCGGGATGCACAGGCTCCGGGCAGAACTGCTCGCTCTGCCGGTAGATCAGGTGCCTCGCGAAGATGTCGTGCATCGGCACCAGCAGCGCGTCATACTTGTCGGCCATTTCGTGAACCACGCCGACATACTCGACAATCACTTCGAGCACCTTGCTGCGGAACGTATCCTCGGGGCTGATACTGACGTAGAACGGATCGATCAGGACGATGCGCGCGTCGCTCTCGGACTTCGTGCGCTGCAGCAGCCAGTCGTAGTTCTCACGGTACGTGTCCACCGAGACGGCATCTTCGGCATCCGGGCTGCGCAGGTAGCCGTGCAGATCGTTGATGCCGATCATTACGGTCAGCCAGTCGGGCTGATGGCGGATGACGTCATCATCCCAGCGCTCGCGCAGGCCCGTGGTCCTCTCGCCGCCGATGCCCTTGTTGATGATCGTGATGTCGCGCTCCGGGTACAACGCAGTGACCATCTCCCGGAATATGGCGACATAGCCGCCGCCGAATGGGGCTTGCTCGCCGCGCCGTCCCGCATCTGTGATGCTGTCGCCCTGCATGATGACTGTCTGGCCGTCCTGGATCATAAAATCGCTCATGGAGCTTCCTCCCGCTTCTCGACAATCTCTTGTGTATAACAGATCGGGGCCCTCAGCGGCTCAATGAGCCGCCTCATGGCCCGTGTCCCTGCGGCAATTCGTTTCCGGGGGAGGCGATACCTCCTCACAGGGGCTTTGCCGGCAGCGGACAAGCACACCGAGACGCGACATATTACGCGACTCAATTGCAGGAATCATCGCCCTATGGCTCGAAGTATAGTACGGAGACCAAAGGCGCGCGGGGGCTTTCCGGGCGCAGACGGGAATACAGGCGATGGACAAAGACAAGTCCGACAATCGCTTCACCGGGGCAATGCCTCTCAATGCCAGAATCATCGCGCACTTGCCGAACTTTGCGAAGCTCTACTGGCGGCTGTTTCGCGACCCGCGTGTCGGATGGCTGCCGAAGATCATACTGGTGGCGGGGCTGGCATACCTTGTCATACCTACCGATGTCCTTCCAGACATATTGGTCCGGTTCGCCGGGCTGGGCCTGGCAGATGATGCGATTGTGCTGATCGTTGCACTGAAGGCCGGCCTCAAGCGGGGGCCGCGCACCGTCGTCGAGGAGCATGTGCGTCTGATAGACGAGGGCGGATAGCCTGCCCGGACGTGTGTAGCGCCACAGAGGAGCTGATACGATGGCCCTGGCGGACAAAGACGAAGCGGGCGTGGAGTTGCGAAAGCTCAACTGGCGTCGCGACCGGGCCGCCGTGTTGGGCTTCCAGTACGAGATCTACGAGACCAATTTCCCCGGCTGCATCGTGGACGATACCTTCATTCGTGACTATAGCCTGACCCTCCGCGACGCGCTCAGGAATCCCAACGACAGTCTCCTCGTGCTTGAGAAGGACGGGCAGGTCGTCGGCTTCGTCTGGATGTCGCTGGTATCCACACTGCTGGACACATGCGTGGGCTACATCAAGAACATCTATGTTGCGCAGGAACTCCGGGGCCGGGGCTACGGCCGCATGTTGCTCGAGGCGGCTGACGAGTGGTTCCAGACACACGGGGCCACCAAGGCGACATTGGATGCCAGCGTTGACAACGAGCAGGCGGTAGGTCTCTACGAGCACGTTGGCTACCGCACAACCCGCTTGCGCATGGAGAAGCCTTACTAGACACCGGTCCACCTGAGGATGACCTCGGATCGCGTAGGTGAGACACTTGGCAGACACGAATGCCCCCGAAGGCAGCATGGGAGAAGCGCTTGACCGCATCGCGCGTCTCTGCGATGAGCACAACTACGATCTGGCTGCTCAGATCGCGCGGCGGCTTTTGCGCCGGCATCCCAGCAGCGCCGAGGCGCACGAGGCGATGGGTGATATTGCCGCGGCTCGCAACGGTCATGATGAGGCCGTCGAGTGGTATGAACTCGC
>JAUWOG010000648.1 GCA_030612305.1 Armatimonadota bacterium
AGAAGGAGGCGAAGAGCCGGCAGAGCGTGGTGAGCATCAGAGAGCGCCTGATGGTGAGGCCGGGCATATCGTGACCGCCCGGCCCGCGAGAAGGTGCGACAAGCGCTTGAGTGTGAAGGCGACGTCAGTCGGCGTCAGGGAGAGCGAGCGCGTCGGGCTCGGGCAGGACTTCGACCTGTCCGAGTAGGCCGCCCATCGGTACCTCGTATGCTCGGCCCTCGGAGTAGTAGCCGAGCTTTTCGAGCCCCTGGCGGCTGTACTCGCGGACATAGGCGGCGGGCGCGGCACCGATTAGTGCCAAGGTGCCAGTCAGCAGTACAGATACGGCCTGTCTGCTTCCGATCTCGCCGAGTGTCCAGGCAGCGCGTGCGCGGAAGGGCTCGGCGAGATGAGCGTTGCCGAGTATCTTGCCGACAGCCTCGACGATAGTATTGACCTGGAGGTTGCGCTGCTCGATCTCGCGGCCCTTCTTGACTAGAGCGACGGCGACTACGTCGAGGAGTTCATCGTCTTTCTCGAGCAGGCCGAGAAGCTCTTCGGTTGCGCGCTGGTCGTTGAGGTTGGCCATGGCGATGATGGCCTGTTTCCTCTTCGTGACATCCTGGGACTGTATGTCAACGGCGAGCTGCTCCATGGGGTCAATGGCACAGCCGGCGACCATGAGAGTACAGTAGGAAGCCAGGAGAAGTACGGCGGATCTGAACTTGAGGCCCATGAGTTTTCCTCCGGTCGGATGCGTCATGCTGCAGAGCAGAGCAAAGAGATGTCAAGTTGGCGAGCGTTGCCGGCTGGGCGGTCAGATGTCCAGCGGGCCGAGTCTGTCTCTGGTGTCGCGGGCGGCTTCGCGGACCCAGTAGTGGTCATCCCCATCGGCGCGGTCCAATGCGCCGGCGACCTCAGACTTGAGGGTTTCGGGAATGGTGCTGAGTTTGCCGAGCGACTGAACGCCGGCAATGCGAACGTCACCTACGCTGTCGCCGGCGGCGGTGAGAAGGCCGTCTATGATGTCGCTGAGGAGCGCCTCGTCATCGTTGCCGATCGCCAGGTCGCCGAGGGCGTATGTAGCGGCGGCGCGCACGCGGTCACTAGGCTCGCCCAGCTCGAGGGTGGCCTGGGCAAGTGCTTTGATGCCTTCAGGCGTGTCAAGAGAGGCGAGCGCCCGGGCGGCGGCCACGCGGAGAGGTATGGTGATGTCCTCAGGGGGCTCTTCGAGTTCGAGCATCTCGGGAGCGACAGCATCGGGACGGTCGGCATTGGGTTGGGTAGTGAGTATCTGGGCGAGCTTGTGTGCCGCTTCGGAGGCGCCGAGGTCGGCGAGTGCGATAGCTGCGGCGGCGCGCACGATGATCTCCTCCTCATCGGTGGCCATGGCCTCGTTGAGGGCGGCAACAGTGCCGTCGCCGCCGAGTTTGCCGAGAGCGACAGCGACATCGCGACGCACGCAGGCGTCGTCATCGCTCTGAAGCAGCGGCAGCAGTAAGGCGCTGTCGGCCGGTCGCCCACAGGTGCCGATGATGATGACGGCACGCGAGCGGATTTGAGGTTCGGGAGATGACAACTTGGCGGCGAGGCGGGGGACGACTGAGCGGCCCCGGGAGCCGAGCGCATCGGCGGCCTTGATGACTGCGGCGGTATCGTCGCCGTCAAGTGCGGCGACGTATTCGCCCGTCTTGGCAGCCTTCTGGTAGAGAGTGATGCCATAGACGGCGCCCAGGATGACGATGATGACGAGAATGACAGTTGCGGTTCGCGTGTTCACCGGCAATCAATCCTTATTGTGGTCGCCGCGTGAGACGAGGGCGACCGGCATTGATGTGCGGCTGGCCGCCACCAGGGAACGCCGTGAGGTGGCGGGGTTGATGCTATTTCATCTGTAGGCGTATGTGTTTTGTCAGGTCTGCCGTCGGCTTGGACTTCTCGACGGACGGCTTTTCCTGCTCGGGCATGTGCTTGAGAGCCTTGAGAGACCTGTCGTCGTCAATGCAGACCATGGTGACGGCGAGCCATTCGCGGTAGCCGGAGTCCTTGGCGCGCTGCCGGGCTGCATAGACGGCCTCGGTGGCGTACTTGGCGGTTGCGCCGAGAGTAGCGGCTATCCAGAGCCGGATGTCTTCGGGCGCGTCTTTGAGTTCCCTGATGAGGGTGTCAACAGGTCCGGCCTGCATCATTGCGAGTGCGACGGCGGCCTGGAGGCGGATGTCGTCGGCGGGGTCGGGGGCAAAGAGGAGGTCTATGAGCAGCTTGGCTGCCTAGGTGAGATCTCCGGTTTCCTCGGCGGCTTCTCGTG
>JAUWOG010000699.1 GCA_030612305.1 Armatimonadota bacterium
AGCAGCCGTTCCTGCGGCACCTCAGAGAAACGTGGGTCGGCCAGATGCGTCAGCCGGTCGCGCCACGTCAGCTTCGACACCTCGAAGAAGCGGTGCCAGAACTCCACCGAATCCGCCTCCGGAACATCGAACTGCTCCCACATCTTCAGGTTCTGCAGCACCGAGAGCCCCCCGTTGGGCAGTATCGGCGTATGCAGCCGCGCGCCGCGATAGGTGATGCTCAGAGGCTCCGTGACGCGCGCCTCATAGCCGCCCAGATCATCAAGCGTGAGGACCCCGCCGTGCTGCTGGATATGATCCGCAATCCGTCGCCCTATCTCGCCCTCGTAGAAGTCGCGCCAGCCGTGCTCAGCCAGCCGCGCCAGCGTCCACTCCATGTCAGGCCGGTGCCAGATGTCTTCCGCATCGGGCTCGCGACCCTCGGGCATCAGGTGCTTCTCGGTCTCCGGAAATCTCCGCATCTGCTCGCGCAGGCCCTTGACGTGAGCCGCGGTAGCACCATACGCAAAGCCCTCCTCCAGCAGTTGCTGCGAGGGCGCAACGATGTCGGCCCACTCCAGCTTCCCCCACTGCTCCCAGATCGTCCCTATCGCTGCGGCCATCCCCGGGATGGCGACCGCCTTCGCGCCATGCAGATTCTCATTCCCCGGCACCGAGCAGCGGTATTCGTTCTCATTCAGACCACTGACACCCTCGTCGGCGGGCTGCGCATTGAACATGTCCTCAGTCACTCCGGCGGGGGCCTCGGCATTGGCATCCACCGAATAGACCTCGCCTGTCGCGCCGTCCTTGACTACTGCGCAGCCTACATAGCCCCCGACTCCCGTGCTGCCCGGCTGCAGCATGCAGCAGGCCAGCGCCGTGGCCGCCGCTGCATCCGCCGCGTTGCCTCCCTGCTCGATGATACGCGCGCCGATGCGTGCGGCTTCTGCCGGCCCCGCCGCAACCCCACCGCGCTCCGATACAACCTCATGCCCTTCAATCATGCTCACCACACCAATCAAGTTGTGCCGGGCCCTGACAGACGCCGCCCTCTTGTCATAGTCTGCAATGCCCGCACTCGCCTCTCGCTGCATGACCTTTCCACAATTCACCGCCGGTTTCCTTCCCATACTTGCGCCGGCCATGGCCTTGCAGTATCATTTGCACGTGCCTCGAATGGGGCAGTTTGGATGATACAAAGGATGAAACATGCAGATGGACTTGTTTGATTGTCATTGCCACACCGAGCGCTCCGACTGTGCCGAGGATGTGACCTTGGCGTGGTATGCGCAGATGGCCCGCGACAGCTCACAGGGCTTCGCCATCACCGACCACAGCGCCCATATCTACTACCCGCCGGGGGCCAAGTGGGCCTTCTGGTCAGACGAGGCGCGGGAGGTCTTCGAGCGGAACCGTAACTATGGCGACGCCGAACTCGACCGCTACATCGCCGACGTGCGTGCCGCGCAGACCGGCGGCATGATGCTGGGTATCGAGCTGGACATGTTCCTCGACGGCACTCCGGTTTGCGACGAAAACCGCATGGGCGATTTCGACGTACTACTCGGCGCGGCGCACACCTGGCCGGCTCTCCAGAGCGGGGCAGACCAGGAAATCGTCGAAGAGCAGTTCAAGCTCATGGTGCAGCGCCTCGTCGCATGGGAGATAGACATTCTCGCGCACCCCTTCCGTCCGATGGTCCTCAAGGAGTACCTCGTGCCCGACGATCTCATCAAGTGGCTCGTGGACTTCGCAGGCGAGCACAACGTAGCCCTCGAGATCAACTCCCACAATATCTGCCGCGACGAAGACCTCCTCATGGCGAAGCTGGCATGTGAACAGGACGTCAGCCTGGCGCTCGGCTCTGATACCCACCGCAAGTCCGAGTTCGGCGACTTCAGCTATCACTCCGAGATCGCCGCTGCGCTCGAAGTTCCGCCGC
>JAUWOG010000035.1 GCA_030612305.1 Armatimonadota bacterium
GCAGATGGCGGCCCCACCCCCGGTGGCGTAGCAGCGGGCGGCCCGGACGGGGTGACATCCGCCGGCCGCGTCACAGGAGGTTGAGGTCGCGTTGCCTGCTGAGGGACACCTGCAGTCGTCCCGGGCAAGCGCGGCTCGATGCCATTGGCTTGCGACCCGCCCTGCAGCCACATTGCCACTGCCACGATTCCGATAATGGCGACAGCAACGGGGATGCCTATCTTCACGAGCAGGCCTGCCGCGCTACTTCCGCTTCGCGGCGCTGCTACGGTGCCCAGCGACGGATCCGCAGGCGGCGCTTCGCCGGCATCCGGTCGCAGGGAACTGGGCATGCGACGCTTGAGTTGCTTTCTTTCGTCTTCCATGTGTGCCTCGCAGTGTCCGGCCGCCCGAGATGGCTCCCGGCAGATGACGGGCGGCCCGGCATGTCAACGCACATCTGACTGTCTCCGGCTGGTCCGGACATCTCCAGATCCTGGCTCATCCGGCGGCAGATGGCGGCTGGTTTGCCGTTCCCGCACCTTGAAGCGACGGCAGTGCGGCGGCTCTGTCGTGCGCTGAGTACACCATATAATACGTAAGGACGCCGACTTTGTCCACTGAGTTCATGGCCGCGCCGCATGAACTTCGCTCGCCGCGAGTGCGTCGCAGAAGCAGTTCAGCGCCCCGCTCCGTTCGGGGATGGCGGCATGAGAACCCTCTGGTGAATCGGTTCGCAGAAGAGAAAAACCCTTGATTGCCTTCGTGGCTATACAGGGGAGCACAGCCTATCCGGGGGGGACGACCAGTGCGACGCGGAATACACATACTACGGCGTCGGCTGCCGGGCGATCTTCCACACAGCCACGCACCTGCCCGATCCGACCGTTGAGGGCCGCAATGCCTCACGATTGAACTGACCGGCTTCACACCAGGGCGAGCCCGCGCAATAACGAGGCCGAGCCGACGCCTTCGGTACCTGCAACACGCCGAACAAGTGCAGTACCACAGTCACAGTACCGGCGATCATAAGCGTCACGCACAAGCATCCGGGCTGGAACATGACATCATCATCCTTTCGCGTCCTTTGGCGGTCTTTTGGGGCGGGCGGCACGACGACAATACGGCCGCGCCGCCATCCGCATTGAATCACCTTCGGCATGCCTCGTCGTGTTCCTTCTTCTTGGTGACCCTGGGCAGTCGCCTCCGCCAACGCTCGCCCTGGCATCACTCCTCACCACGAAGATAATCGGTGTTTGTTGGCTGTCGTGCAGGTCATGGGCACTCACATCACAAACATTACTTCTCGCGGGAGATTATCATCATCTGACAGGGCAATCGAAGTTCGAGAACGAGCCGAGGGAGGCCGACATGGGACTACTGGACGCTATGTCACTCGAGGAGAAGATCGGGCAACTGATATGTGGCCGGTTTGGCTGGGACGACGTCGAGGAGGATGTCGCCGAGGGGCGTGTCGGCTCCATCTACGGCCTGCTCCGGGACATGGACAGCGCGACCGCCGCCGCCGCGCACATCAACCACCTGCAGTCCATCGCCAGATACCCATTGCTTTTCGGCGGCGAACAGGAGCACGGCAGTCACCTGAATTTTCGCGGCGGGACGGAGTTCCCTGCCTACATGGCGATAGGAGCGACACGTTCCAAAGAGCTGGCGTATCTGTTCGGGAAGGTCAACACGCTGGAGGGGCGTGCAGTTGGCTACAACTGGATCGCCTGCCCGACGGTTGATGTCAACATCGCGCCCGACAACCCGATCATCAACACGCGATCTCTGGGCGAGGATCCCCAGCTTGTTACTGAACTCGGCATGGAAAGCTGCCGCGCAATCGTCGAGAACCGTGGACTCACCTGCGTCTGCCACTGCCCCGGCCATGGAGCCACCACCTGTGACTCCCATGCGGAACTGCCCACCGTGAACCGTGACGCAGACGAGCTCTGGGAGGTTGAGCTGGCTCCCTACCGCGCCGCAATCCCCACAGGATACTTCAACTGCATCATGACCGCCCATATCTGCTACCCCGCATGGGAACCCGAGGCAAATCTGCCGGCTACTCTGTCCAGGAACATCATGACCGGAATTATCAGAGAGCGCCTCGGTCACGATGGCCTCATAGCCACCGACGGCATGGGCATGAAGGCCATCGCCGACAATTTCACATCAGGCGAAGCCGCGATACGGGCGCTGTTGGCGGGCTGCGACATACAGCTCTCGCCGAACGTGGCCGAGGTCTCGGCGGCGCTAGCGGAAGCGATTGAAGCGGGGAGAATCCCCCTCGCCGAACTGGACGCCGCTGTCTCGCGCATATTGCGCGCCAAGGAATGGCTGGGGCTCTTTGACCAGGCGCTGGTGGACGTGTCGGCCGTAGATGACATCGTCGGCTGCCCGGAGCATCGCGCGATCGCGAGACGGGTCGCGGAGGAAGCTGTTACGGTTCTGCGTGGCGAGGGGCTCCCCTTGAGCAAGAACGCGAATCTGCTCGTCATCATTGATGCTCAGGATAGCACCCTTGCAGTTGAGATCGCCAAACGCAGCCCTGCTGCACAGGTCCTCTGTGTCTCAAGCGATGACGAGGCTGCAGAAGCCGTCGCCGCCGCACGAGAAGCTGACGGCATCATCATCGGCATCGCGACCAGCGTTCGGGCCAATGACGAGGAAAGCGTTCGGGGCAACCAGCGGCTAATCGGCCTCGCGCAGCAGATCGTGGGCACAGGACGGCATACCTCGCTGCTAGTTATGGGGAATCCCTACGTCGTGGCTGACCTGCCGGATGCGTCAGTCTGCCTATGCACGTACAGTGACTGCGATGACTCCGTGGCAGCCGCAGCAGGCGCGCTATTCGGTGAGTTCGCGCCCTCCGGCCGATTGCCGGTGACGGTCTCAGACCAGTATCCGTTCGGCTTCGGCCTGTAGCGGTTCAGCCGTGGCCGCTCGCGCCAGTCATCTGCATCTGCAACACATAATGCCCAATGACCTCATCGGTCACGGGCATTATCACTCGGCTTCCCTGCACAGCAGAGCCGGCGCTGGCGCAGCGGCAGGCACTCTCCATGCAGTGGCCTGAGCTAGAAAAGCAACGCCGCCGCAGCTACAGACAGCAAGCTCTTCAGCGTCTTGGTCCACGGCTCCTTGATCGTCTCTGTGCGAAACATGTGCTGAGATGGGACGATGACCACATCTCCGGCCTCGATGACCCGCACACGGTAGGCAGGCAATCCCGCACTGTTGGCACGCATGACCAGCGTCCTCTTCAGGTCCGCGTCAGGCGTGGTGCCGCCGGCCAGGTCAAGGTAGTGCCATGCCGTGAGGTTCGGCGCGTACTCCAATGCGCCGGGCTTGTTCACACACCCAATGACAGTGACGAAATCAACTGTCCTCGGAACCCTCAGGACATCACCGTGTTGGAGCTCAAGGTTGGAATCTTTGCCCTTCGTTGCGATCAACCTGGAGCCGTCAATGGGCAAGGCTCGGATCCACTGCGAGATGCCTAACTTTCGTGGTGGCACGACCAGCAACGCGCCCGAGTCTGTGCCCAGCAGTCCGCCCACCTGTTGCTCCACTGCGGCGGCCATCACCTCGGCCTCGCCCCCTTCAGCGGCGACAGCCAGGGTCTGGCCGCTTTCGCGATTCAGCACATTGAGTACATACTGCAGGTTCTCTTCTCGGTCTTTCTCTATGACCTCGGCCTTGAAGCGATACAGGATTATGCCCTTTGGGTTGGCCTCCTCCAGCAGGCCACCAGAACGCTGTATCAGGTCGTACACGGTGTCCACTTGCTCTTCGCCGCCCCTCTCCAGGCGCAGAGCATAGCTTCCGGGGTGCTTTATCTTGCCCAGAATCGAGGCCACCTTTGGTACAACCGTGAACTCGCTCTTGCCCATTATCCCGATGCGGTCGTCGTCTTTGAGCAGCAAATCAGGCTCCACCGTGAAGTCGTCGGTCGTCCCCGTCAGCGCGAGAATGCGAGTGGCGCTTGCCCCTTCAAAACGCCCGGGGGTGTACTGGATGGTATCAGCGAATTCAGGCCTCAGGCCGCTGGCAGCGACTATCAAGTCCGAGATCCTCATGTCTTCGTAGCGAGCATACGTGCCGGGGTTTCTGACGAAGCCGTCGGCATGGACCTCACTCTCCACCGCGACGTCCTCCCGTGCCAGGACCTTCAATATGTCACCGCGTTGCAATATCATGTTGTTCTGCTGATCATCCTGCATAGCCTTGGTGAGATTGATGGGGAGGAGTCTTCGGCGTTGGTCCGCGGTCAAGCGCAGCAGTTCAGCCCGCTCTGTATATGCCCCTGGCAACAGGTCACCAGCGCGCAGCACCAGATCGCGGACTGTCATGCGCTCAACATGGTGGAATTCGCCCGGTCTGCGCACCATGCCCTCAATCGAGACCAGCGCCGGACGCTCGACAAGGTCTTCCGCATAGAGCTTCACGATATCCCACGCCTGCAACAGCATATCGTCCTCGCCGTTCAGGACTCGTCGTACCGAAAAGTGCATCGTTTCATAGTCGAAATCCTCGTTCAGCCGCCAGATGGTGCCTTCCTCGATGTAAACCCCTTCGGTCACTCCTTCAGCCTGTTGCAGCAGCTTGCCGACGGTCAACCCCTCGGTCATCTCGTAAATGCCGGGACGACGGACCGGCCCGCGCAGTTCCACGGTATTCGGCGCGATGTCCAGGATTTCCTTGACACTCACCAAGTCACCATCGCTCAGCTTCATGTCGCTGCCCTTGGGGCCCGGTTGCGTCGCATCAACCCTCAACAGGTTCCACGTAGCGCGACTATCGGGTCGCCACACATCAACGGCCACAGCGTGGGCATTAGGGGTGAAGTTGGAGGCCATCAGAATCGCCTGTTCAAGCGACACGGGCTCCAACAACTCATAGCGTGCCGGTCTGCGCACCGCTCCCGAAACGCCGATCTCTGCTGTCAGAGACGGGACGAACACGGTGTCGCCTGCTTCCAGTAGTTCATGTACCTCGCGCTTGCCGTACATGAGATAGTCGTAGATATCAATCTCGCGTTCCGGCTTGCCAGCGCGCAACAGCCTGATCCGCCGATATGAGCCGGTCTCGGACGGCCCGCCGGCTGCATAGAGCGCTGTGAATAGAGTTGCATTACCGGGCAGAGTGAACTTGCCGGGCTGCTGCACATCGCCTATCACATAGACGTCAATAGCCCGTTGGCGCAGCAATTCGACGATGACCTCAGGATCGGTGTAGAACACAGATGCGCGCTTGGTGATAATCTCCTGGGCCTCAGCCAGCGTCTTGCCGCTCAGGACCACCTTGCCCAGCACACTGATGGTGATATACCCGTCTGCCGTGACCCTCACGGGGCGTGCGGCCCGCTGCTTGTCGAGGGTCCAGATTTCCACTTTGAGGATATCAGCCGGCCCGATCTGGTAGTCGGGAGAAATCGGCACATTGGCCAACGGGCTGCCTGCAATCGCTCGCGCCATCAGTTTCTCTTTGGTAACCTCTTCCTCTTCCGCGGCTTCCACTGCAGTCGGCACGAAGCGTGGCTTGGCGAAGATCCGAGCGCCGAAGCGTGGTAGCGACGCGAATATCCCAGCCGCCGTTACTGTCGCCGGCGCCGGCAACTCCTCCTCAACAGTCGGGGGGCGCACCTCAGGCGTCAGCCGCTCCGGGGGCGTGGTCTCCGGGCCCGGAGGCGGGGTCTCGGCGCCCTCAACGCCCGGGGCAGGCTCAGGTGGTTGAACGACCGGGGGCGTAGCGGCGCCCTCCTTGTCCGCCGCTGCAGACGTGGCATCTTCATCTGTCGCGCCGGTTACACGGCCTGTCTTGCCTTGTGCCCATGTGCAAGCGGTCGCCAGCACTATCACGAGTATCGCAACAGCAGCGATGAGACCAACCTTCACAGTCGGTCGGATGCTGTGGAATTGCATAACTCCATCTCCTGTCAGATTGTTTCGGCCCTCCACAGTCGGATGGCAATGGCCACGACCCAATACGCTCCGCACTGAGGACGCTACGAGTCGCGCCCGCGTCGGAAACGCACGACGCCAATACTATCGTTGCGATCAAGCCCCGAGGCCTTGGGGCAAGAGTAGCCGAATCAGTAGTTCTCCCTGGCACTCGCAGGCACCTTCCTGTGTGGGAAGCGGCTTGGGGGACGGGCTGCAAGGCGAGATGAGTTGGGCCTAGTTACGGTGTCCACTACGTACGACGATCGGGAGGTTCAGGTGGCTCGCAACGATGCCCATGAATTCGCGCGTGTCGGCGTGAAGCCCGATGTCCTCCACACTATGACGGCCTGCACGCGCCATCGAGGTTGCCAAATCTGGATCATCAAGCAGCGATGCGAGCGCTGCTGTCAAGCCGGCGACGTCCTGGGGCTGGCAGACGAGACCATTTCGCCCGTGGTCAATGATATTAGTCACGTTGCCGACATCTGTCGCAACCACTGGCAGCCCGGCCGCCATTGCCTCGGGAATCACCATCGGGCTGCCCTCGGAGTGCGAAGGGAGACAGAAGATGTCGGCCTGCCGGTACTCAGCTCTGAGATCAGCGCGCCCTAGTCTCCCAAGGAACACGCCATCCTCGCTAAGCCCGAGCTTGTTAGCCAGCGACGCCAACTCACTCCGGTACGGACCGTCACCGGCGCTCCTCAGCACCACATCATGACCGGCTTGCTTGAGGTCAGCCAGAGCCCGTATGAGTTCCTGGATGCCTTTCCCCGGATTCAGTGTTGCGACGACGAGGACCTTGACCGGCTTGTCCCACTTGCAGTCAATGGTCTCTGGATCCACAAAGTCGTCGGGCAGCAGCAGGTTCGACATCTTGAATCCGTGGCTGCGACCTGCGTATGGCCGCAGCTGTTCGGCAAGCCTCTCGTCTGAGCATACGACAAGCTTATTCCTGACTACTCGCCGCACCAGCCAGTCGTCAATCGTGGCGCGGATGCGTTTGAGCGCAGGAAGACGGGACAGGTGAGGGGAAGTCAGAGCCGACTGGCCGGCCGGGCCACCGATGTAGAAATAGACCGGCTTGCCTGCTATCCTGGCGCCCAGATAGCCCAGACAGCCTACATAACCGCTCAGCCTCAACCGCACGAAGTCCGCACGCCGCGCGCATAAGGCAACCTTCAGAACTGTCAGAGGCCACAATAGCAGATACCACGGCATCGGTGGCAGACTGAGACACGACACATTGTCGGGAAGCTCGATGAGGGGGTCCCGGCAGCGGAAGCTCTTCAGTGTGCCTATCACCGTGACCTTATCCACGTACGCGGCCATGGCAGCAATGCGCTCAGCCCCGTTGGGCATGATCAATGCGCACCTGCCACCCTCACACGCGGTATAGTAGCGACCGACAACCAGCAAGTGCCCGCCGACCGCCTCCCCGCGCTTGAGACCTTCAGGATGCTGCTCAGTTGTCCTCACACTACAACGTCTCCTGGGGTTGTCGGACGACTGCACCTAGCGCCGGCGCACCCACCCGGATCCACGTACTCCCCCTGACACTTCAGAGCATCATACAGCGCGTCCAGACGCTCTGTCAGCGTTCCAATGGAGAATGATTCCAGCACATGCTTCTGGCCGGCCCTGGCCATGGCCAGACTCCCCTCGTAGTCATCAAGAGCAGTCAGCACAGCCTCCGTAAGTGCATCCGTATCGTCAGGAGGCACCAGGCGGCCTGTCACTCCGTCAATGACCGAGTTCGTCACATTGCCGACGTTTGTGCACACAACCGGACGTGCAGCGGCCAGTGCCTCCATCATTGTCACCGGCATGCCTTCTCGCTGCGAACAGAGCACGACGATGTCCGCCGCCGCGTACACTCCCTCCATCTGATTCGTCACACCGTAAAACGTAGCCCGGTCGGCTATCCCCAGAGCCGATGCCTGCGTTTCCAACTCACCCCGCAAGGGCCCGTCGCCCACCAGTAGAAATCGCAGATTGTCTCGCTGCTGAAGCACCTTCGCTGCCATGTCAATGAAGGAAGGAACGTTCTTTTTCGGCACCATCCGCCCCCCATACACAATCCGCTGCTCATCCTCATCCAGACCTAGCTCATCACGGAATTGTGCTCTCTGATTTCCCGTCTCCGCAAAACGCTCCAGCGGAAGACCCAGCGGTATTGTCACGAACGCGCTAGGCGGAGCCACCTTCATCTGGATCAGTTCATCACGATCATTGGGGCCGATCGTGACCAGGACGGAAGAAACACGCGCGCAGATCTGCTCCATTGCCAGGAATATCCTGCTCTTGACCGGGCCGAAATAGCCGCGCAGGCTGAGACCGTGAAAGGTGTGAACGATGATCGGGACCCCACACAGTGCGGCTGCGAGTCTCCCGAGTGTTCCCGCCTTGGCGTGGTGCGTGTGTACTATCTGAGGCCGGATCTGACGGATTGTACGGTAGAGCTGCCACAGGGCGCGCAAGTCGGCAAGCGGCCTCGCCTCCCGCTGCATGGCCTCAATCCGGTACGTATTCACCCCTTCCCGCTCGGCGAGATACTCCATGCTGCTTTCCGTCTCAGGGTCTATGTTGCCGTGCATCAGGTACGTCTCCCAGCCCATCTTTTCCAGCGTGTTGGCGAGGTAGATGCAATGCTGAGACGGCCCGCCGACATCAAAGCGCGTGATAATTCGGCAGATCGTCTTCTCCCGATACCGGGGTGAACTCTCAGGAGGCAGGTCCAGGTTGAAGCTGTAGAAGGCAATATACCCGATGCCAAAGACACCGATTGAGATCGCTACCATCTCGACAGGCAGCGAGGAGGCCACCCAAGCAACCACGCCGGCGACGCAACTGACCAGCGTCACCAGGCCCATCCAGACAGTGACTTCCGGTGCCGGTACGCCGTCCCGATAGAGCCGTTCCGAAATGTGGTCCTTGCTCCGCGCCAGAGCCTTGAGGCCTTTACGTTTCCTGATATACATCGTCAGGAATGCGTTGCCAGTTACCAGGCCGATGGGAAGCAGGATGGCGACATAGTCGGCTGGGGTCGTCGCATATTGGGCAAGGTAGGCGGCGAGAATAAACAACGCCGCGCCAAGAGCCAGGGCTCCCATGTCGCCCAGGAAGACCGCCGCCGGTAGGATCAGTCGCCAGTTGAAAAAGAGGAAGCCCACACAGGCACCGCTGACCGCGAAAGCGGCTACTGAGAGCTCCGACAAACCTTGAAACGACGCCATTGTCCCCAACGCCGCCGCTGACAGAGCCGTCATCAATCCGGTAAGGCCATCAATCGTGTCCAGAAGATTGACTGAGTTGGTCACGAACAGGAAGGCCAGGATGAGCACCGGCCACAGCAGTGGGGGGATTGATACAGGCCACAGCAGGATCGCTGCAACGGCTGCCGGCACCAGACCCAGCAGCTTCCACAGAGGGGCCACCGGCTTGATGTCATCATAAAGGCCCATGAGAGCCACCAGACCCACGCTCAGCGCCATGAGCCTGAGCAGCCCTGAGGCCGGGATGAGCAGCCAGACGCCCAGAAGCGTCGCTGCCAGAACCGACAAGCCGCCCAGCATTGCCGTGGGGCGGCTGTGTAGCTTATTCTCAGAGGGCTTGTCGTACAGTCCAAGCTTGTGCGCGAGGGCCATCACCGGGGGAGTGAACAGAACGCACGCAAACAGGCTGATGGCAAACGCTGCAGTCATTGTTTCGGACCGAAGGAGAGACGAAAAACGCGCTCTCAAGCATTGAAGGGATTCCGCTACGCCTGTAGTATAGGGAGTTATTTTCGCAGTGTCAACGTCGCGCTCGCCTCGCAGGAAGGTCAGAGTGGAAGGCGCGGAGAACATATGTGCTGTTACAGCGCAGAGACGGTGGGATTGCCGGGCTGGGCGAAGTTGACACAGGCCGCAACTATATGTCACGTGGAATTCCCTTCATGGTGTCAACGCTCCTCCACTCACAGAAGAAGGCTCACGCGCAGGCCTGTCGAAGAATGCAATCAGTCGCGTCATCTGTGGAAGTTGTTACACACTAAGGCGGAGAGGCCGCAACTATGTTAAAAGCACTCTATCAGTGCTACCGCACCTACGTGATCAGTCTCTGTCTGTGCTGCTTCGTGTTCTCAGCGGTGACCATCGTGAGAGTGTTGTTCGTCATCCCACGCACGTACAAGGCGACCGCCAGCTTTGCCTATTTGGGTTTCGAAGTCGGACTGACTGGTGGCCGGTCAGCCGATGCACAGACTATTGCCCTCGTGTTCGGCAACGCGCCGCACATGTTTTACGGATCCATACTGGGAAGTCGCACTCTTCAGACGAGAATCATTGAGAAATTCAATCTGCAGGAGCGCTTTCAGACCAGCGATTTCGATCGGACGCGAAAGGCGCTTAACAAGGGCACAGAGATTGTCACGACGGAGCCACTGCTCAGGGTTGGTGTCAGCATCGCAGGCACTCCCAGAGGACTGCTCACGACCAGTTCCGACACTGAGGCCAAGCAGTTGGCGGCTGACATTGCCAATGAATACGTCAAGCTGCTGACAGAATACGTCAGCAGCGACGAGGGGAACATCTGGGAATC
>JAUWOG010000160.1 GCA_030612305.1 Armatimonadota bacterium
TGTGCTTCGTGGCCGCGGAGGACTACGGGGAGTTCCTGGCGGGGCGAATCGAGCTGATGCCCGGGCCGATACTCGACACTGCAGGAAGAATGCTGGGCCGGCACCGGGGATTGGCACTCTACACCGTCGGACAGCGCAAGGGGCTGGGGATAGCCCACTCCGCGCCGCTGTTCGTCGTGCGCAAGGAGCCGGCGACCAACACGCTCGTCGTCGGCCCGCGCGAGGCGGCATTGAGCAGCACGTGCCGGCTGGGCCGTCTCAACTGGGTATCAGTAGCGCCTCCCGCAGACGGTGCAAAGATCAGCGGACAGATTGAGGTGCGCTACCGGACCCGGCCGGTGCCAGCCATCCTGGAGGTGACCGGGGACGCCGCGACGGTGCAGTTGCAGACACCGCAGGTCTGCGCGCCGGGCCAGGCAGGGGTGCTCTACGATGGGGATGTGGTGGTATGCGGAGGGATGATTGAGGAGGAGCTGTGAAAGCGCTTGCAGCCCTGATTATTGGGAATAGACGGGCTGGAGGTGAATTCATACAGGTTCTTCCAACGGCTGGGCCGGATTCTCTGGCGCAATCGGAGATTGCGCTTCGTATGCGGCCCCTCCGAACGACAACGACATACGGCAGTGCGATCGTTCCCCCGCTCCGAACGAGAATGAACCAGCGTCTCGTCACACCGTCAGCCTCAGTTCGCCGTCCGGCAGCCATTGCTTGAGGTACTCGCTGCTGATTGCCAACTCCTCCAGCAGCTCATCCTCATTCTTCGTCGAACCCGGGATTATCTCGGCTATGAGGAAGCTCCTGTCCACCGGCTCCATGTAGTCGCTTACCGGGCTGTTGTCGGCGTCTTCGTGACCGGCCTGAATCGCCTCCAGCACCGCTTCCATCTCGATGTGACCCTTGGCGTTGTATTCCTCGGTGAACGGCCAGTGGTGCGAGGCCTCCGGCGTCGTCTGCTGCAGGTGGATTATCTCGGCGAACGGGGCCAGCCGCCGCAGCCACGCCAGGTAGTCGAGGTCCTCGCCCTCCAGGCCATAGCACATCCCCGCCATGTGCCCCACGTCCACCGTCAGATACACGGGTATGGCAGGCTTCTGCTTGTTGATCCCGATGAGGAGGTACTCCCCCTGCTCTATCGTCCACGGTGCCTCCGACGGAATGTACATCTGCTCGATATACAGCGCCGCCATGCCCTTGGCGCACCCGACCTCCGCCAACTCGACGAAGGTATCGCAGAGGCGGTCCACAGCCGCCTGATACGGGCCCTCCCCGGCCTCCATTACCTCGACGGAGATGGCGTCCCAGTGCCCGCCGATGCGGTCGGTGCCCATCGCCAGCGCGATGTCCATCGTCGCGTAGATCCATTCCTTCATGCGCTGCCGGCAGGTCTCGTCAGAGTGTGACAGGCCGTGGAAACGGTGCGTCGCCACCCCCGTATAGACATCGGTGATATGGACGCCGTATTGCTCAGCGGCGGCCTTCACCTCCGCAGCCGTCTTGAGCTGGTAGTCACGGCTCCCGGAAAAAAACGGGTCAATGACATCCCCGCAGAACTCATGCGCCGGATACCCGAGTTCGTTCGTCAGCCGCATCCAGTTGTCCGGCTCTTCCCATCGCCGCGTGATGAACGCGCCGTTGACGCCCAGTTGCAGAGTCAATTCTCGAGACATCTTCGCATCACCGCAATCCCGTGTAGGCTTATCCCGGCCGTTGCCAGGGCGTTTTCTGTTGCTTCCCATCTATCTCGACGGTGACATCATCGGTCGCCGTGACCTGCAGCTTGCCGGTGCGGCTAATGCTTATCGCCGCCCAGTTGCGGATGACGAACTCGTCGCCGGCCTGCAGGTCCAGGTAGTAGAACTTATCGCCTGCCGCAAACCCCGCCGAGGACACTACATCTACCGTCATCGGCTGGCCGTACTCGGCGTGCGTAATCTGCGTCTGGCGCTTCCAGTCGGCACTCGTGAGCAGCTTGCCGGTGAAGAAGCCTCCCCCCCGCCGTGTCAAGGCGCGTGCATAGTCGTGCGGTATCAGGCTTGTTAGCTGCGTATCTGTCAACGGGTCCTCATCAATCATGCCCTGTCCGAGGATGACCCTCTGATCCCCCAGGTCTATCACTGACAGGTTCCCCTCGCGCCGGACACCATGGACAGTGTACGCGGTATTCCGCGAGTATGCCGGGTTCGAGAAGCAGACGGTCTGGTAGTCGAGCCGCCCGTCGGCCGGCAGATTCGCATCCACATAGACCTGATTCTTCTCGTAGTCAATCCGCACGATTTTGCCGCGATACTCCCCGTGTGCAAGTTCCATTTTGAAGCCCGGCATTGCCAGCGAACTCCCGACCAAGTGCGCCTCCGAGACCTGGTCCGCGTCATTGCGCACATGGCCGAAGCAGCCGTCGAGTTCGACTGCACCGAACTGCGTCTTCGAGGCGGGCGTCCCGCTGTAGAAGAGCCGATCCACGAAGCCGCTCACATGCCGGACCATCAGCGCCGTCGTGTCATCCGGCGACTCCAGCTTCTCGACTGACTTGATGAATGGGGCTGCTTCTGTCTCCGCTTGCTGAGGCTTCTCTCGGGTCAGGTTGACTGCTCTGATGGAGAACCACGCCTGCCCGCCGGTGGCCTTGACCGTGGTGACGGTGAGGCGGTGCTTGCCCGCCTGCAACTCGATCGGGCCCATTGTCTGCAGCGGGGCCTGTTTGACTGAGGCGTTGTTGAGCAACAGCGGCTCCCCAACGTCCTCGCCATCGAGGGAGAACTGCACCGCCCCGTAGTTGGGCGACATGTAGGGCGTGATGAGCAGGTAGTAGGCACCTGCGGCGGGCGTCTCAAGGTCGAAATGAGCTGCGCCGCCGAATTCCCTCGCTTGAAACAGCACGATGCCGTAGCTGCCCAGGTACTTGATGATCCCGTCGTCGGTGCTGACTACCGACATCAGGTCCGCCGCCGAGATGCCGCCGGTTTCAATCGGCTCCGGCCCATAGGGCTCGCGGATGCTGACGAACGTGCTCTTGAGGGCGTCGCCGTCGGTGCTGCGCCGCGCCATGACGTGTTGTGCCTTCGGGTTACTGGGATATATGCCCGGGGCCCAGGCGCTGACAACCTCGGTGCCCTCCTGCGGCAGCATCGTCAGACGCATGTAGTTCTCACCCTCCGGCAGCTTCCATGTCGCCGCCCATGTATCCGCCGGTGTTCCTCTGCGCGGGTGCATCATGAAGCCGAGGCCGTTGGCCGGAGGTGGTCGCCAGTACGGCCTCTGCGGGACGCCGCTCACGAAGCCGTCATTGAGCTGGCGCTCGCCCCAGTTGAATTCAGGACCGGCCACCGAGCCTTCCTCCGGATCCCCCAAATCCACGCCCTCAAAACTGATGTCCATCGAGAGCGAGTGCGCCATGTAGTCGTGCTGAAGACCGCCCTCGACATTGAAGATATCCAGCAGATAGCTCTGCGGCCCGTCTCCCACCAGCGCAATCATCCGCCGATAGAGCTTCACGCCCCGCGAGAAGTAGCATTGATTCGCGTCGGCATCGGCCACCTTCATCCCCGGCATCGCCGCCAGCAGATGGAGGCTCCCGCCCGTGTCATCGCCCTTGCCAATGAGCTGACAGGTCTCATCCACCAGCACGAGCTGGTGGGAAGCGGTCTGCTTCCCCCAGCCGACCTGGGTATGTGTCGAACCGTTCCCATAGCCCAGGTCGTAGGTAAGCTCATAGCCGAGCCCGAAGTAGTTGATGTTCAGGTCATCGTAGTGACCGTGATTCAGCACCGGCCCGTAGCGCAGCAGGCACGCCTGGGCCATCTTGCTGTTTGGAGTGCGCAGGATCGCCATGCCTTTCTGGCCCATCAGGTACGTCTCGGACAGCATCCGCTGCAGGCGCTGTGGAAGCGGCCCGGTCGTCTCCGGCGCCTTGTCGGCATGGAAGAGCAGCCACTGCTTGTCCCGTGAGCCGGCACGCACCTTGTCCAGATTCCCCCCGGCGAAGAAGTTCACCAGCGCCCCGAATTCCTTTTCCACGTCCGGGTCCGTCGTGCGCAGCGCGATCCTCTCTGCGTACATGTAGTCCGTCCCATCGAAGACGCGGTCCGGCGGATATGCGTGAGTACTATCAGGCCCGCAGTCGCCGTAGCGCGGCCAATGTCCGGCGCAGTTCATCGCCAGCTTCGGCAGCACATAGAACGCGCGGAAGCCCGCGTCATCGTACAGGTTCACGCCCTGCGGGTACTTCTCGCTCCGGTAGTTGCACAGCGGCTCGGCGAAGGTCAGATAGAGATCGCGGGCGTGCAGCGCATAGCACAGAGCTGTTTCCGTGTAGCGGCCGTTGCGGTCCGCGTTGTTGTAGATCATCGAGTGGATGCCGTAGGGTCCGCTGACCGCCCAGTCCACATAACTCTCGATACCCAGGAGGCAGCCGACCGCCAATGCCCCCCGGACATAGTCAGCCTCTCCGTTGTGCATCCCGCCCACAAGAGAATGTTCGTAGCAGTACCACGCCCCGTTCTTCATCATGTTTGTCTCGATATTCTCGCGCCGCGTCATGCCCTCGACGAAGGACGGCTCATCCAGCGTGGCGGAGTTGTAGATCGCGTCATAGAAGTCAACGAGTGTGACCAGCACGCGCGCGGTCTGATACCACGGACGGCACAGGCGGCCACTGGGCGGGTTGGACGGATAATCCCACGAGCCGGCGTCGCAGTACGGATAGATTTCAGCGATGGCGTCGAGGAGTATGCCGCAAGTCTGCGCGTACTTCTCCTCGCCGGTCATCGTGTAGGCGAAAGACAGCTGGCTGCACCATTTCTGGTAGGTCTCGACAACCCACGCATTGTACGAGCCGATGAAGTAGTGGATGCGGCCGTCTTCGGCGACGTATCCGGTGCCCTCATCCGGATGATCCTCGTCAGGCAGGAGGTGGTCGCTGCGGCATTTCACCGTCCCCGGCCTATCAAAGCTGCAGTTGGCGCCACCCCAGCTGCCCCACCTGGCCGAGCAAATTGGGCAGCCCGTAAAGCCGTACGCAAACGCGGCTCCCTTCTTCGGGCAATTCTCATGTATCCATTCCGGGTCCTTGTCCACGACCCTGTCCGCCGCCGCGATGATATTGCTCGCATAGTCCTTCGCCCACTGGTGCTTCTCGACGTTCTCCTTCGCCCTCGCTACGTCTTCCGGCGTGATATAGACACACGGATGAACCTCCCGGCCCGTCTCTGTCAGGTCCACGTGCTTCCACCTCTCTCTCGGCGGCACTCTGACGGCGATTTCCTTGCCCGGGTCATGGAAAGCCAGCACCTCCCGCGCCGTGTAATAGACCTTCGCCTCATAGCCCTCGATGATGTTTATCTGGAACCACTCGGCGGTCTTCTCGGGAAACCTGAGCGCAAACGGGCCCACCGTATCTGCCAGTTCCTCGCTGACCTTGCTGCCGTCGGAGAACTCGATTTCGACACGCTTCCAGTTGGTGTATATGCTCGGGTTGTCCGCCAGCATGACGACAATCGTGTCCAGCTTCTGCGGCGTGTCGAAGCTGACCTTGATCCACTGCGGCAATTTCGGCTTACCGCCGCTTGCCCACCCGGTGCCCAGGTCCTCGTCATTCAGCGATTCGTAGGAATACTTCTGCCCGGGCTTACCGGCTGCCGAAGAGGCTTCGATCTGTGCCCCGGCTACCAGGTTCGCCCCGTCTTTGTACTTGACTATGCTTGTGATGGGTTGCCCCACCGAAACGGCACAGATAGCCATCACCATCGCCGATACCATCGCAATAGTTCGCATAGTGCGCATGTCTGCCTCCACCTCAGATTCGCTCTTGCGTGACGCTGTTCGCCTGGTATTTCGCCATCTGTCACTCAATCGCCTGCCACAATAAATGCAAAAGCGCCCACCATCTTGGGATAGTGGACGCATTGGTGTGCGTCTCATCGCAGGTGTCTCAGTGCCGGTCACAGGTTCCATGCACATGCAGGTGATAGCTCGGGCGTGACGAATTGCACTCGCGTAGCCGTGCCGCCAA
>JAUWOG010000314.1 GCA_030612305.1 Armatimonadota bacterium
CGGCGGGCGATGATCTCTTCGGCGACTTCCGCGGCCCGCTGCCCGGAGAGGAACATCCCGCCGAAGATGGGGCCCATCCGCGGTGAGGCGAATACGGCATTCGCAGCCATACCGGCGACGATCAGCCCCGGATACACCTCCTGGGTATTCTCGACCAGAGCCGCCTCCCCTATCTCCGCGTGCATCGGGCGCTCGCCGGGGATCGTGCCGTCTTCGGTGTTGAAGCGCGCGCCGGGGATTTTTCGCAAGACGCCGCGCGCGATTTCAGCATCATGCCCGGTGGCGTCAATCACGCACTCCGCGGACAGCGCCAGAGGATCAACATGAAGGCCGGCCGCCTCGACTGCGCCCCAGTTGATGACTACGCCACACACCTCGTCGTTCTCGCGGATCATCACGTCTTCCACTGCGACGCCCACCCATATCTTCGTACCGGCGTCAATGGCCGCGGCGGCGCATTTGGCGACCGTCTCGACGGAGTCGGCCACATAGTAGTTCTCATGCTGAGTGAGCTTGATGCCAACATCCTCCATGATGCTGCGAGCGGTTTCCTGGACGACGATGCGCGGGAAAAGCATGCCGCCGCCCCAGATGCCGCCGCCGACAGAGAGCTTGCGCTCGAATACCGAGACACAGTAACCTGCAGCGGCGAGCAATCGTGCGGCAGTCAGTCCGGCAGGGCCTGCTCCGACGATCGCGACATCCATCTCGGTGACAGCCCCGAAATCGCGGGCAAAGCTCTCAACGATGAGTGAAGTGATTTTGGTTTCGCTCAGTGGTGCGCTGCTCATCTTCGCGTCAACTCCATATACTCAGCATTAGACCGGCCGCTTGACTTGCGAACAGGGCCAGCCCCGGTGAATTGCTCATGGTCCCGGACACAGGGATTGTACTGCAAGATGACGGCCTTCGCAAGACGCGTGCGGACAGTGCAGCCGATCAGCGTGTGCGAGGAGCCAGAAGTACCTCATTGACCTCTGCGAGGGTCTCGAAGTTCACGAACGGGCGGCCGGATTGTGCGAAATCCTCGGCCAATGCGTCCTTGGCAAAGACGAGGTCGGCAAAGCGCGCCGCGCACAGGTCCGAATGGCCGTCGCCGATGTAGATGACGCGGGAGAAGTGCGCTCTCAGGCGCTGGAGGTGAGCGGTCTTGCAGTTCCCGCATTGGTCGCAGTCAGGGCTACGATGCGGGAAGGATATTTCGACGCCGTGGTCGGTGACCCGGCCATGGTTGGCGAAGCGAGGGATGCAGCGCCGGGGCCGCTTGATAACCTCCTCGCCCGGGCACGTCTCCCAGCCGAGCCGCCCCAGCATTCTATCCACGTAGAAGTCCAGCCCATCACTGACGACAACGAGCCCGGCCCCGATCTGGATCGCCGCCTCGGCTAGCTCATTGAACCCCTCGTCAAGCTCAAAGGAGTCAATCATCCGATAGACTGCGCCTCGCGCCAGGTCCACCATACCCCACTGGCGGGTCAGACACTCCATCGAGTCTATCTCGCCGCGCCGCCACTGGTGCTCGATCTCCCAGGCCTCATCCAACTCCAGAGCATCTATCACCGCGATGCCGGTGTCCGTCACGCTGATGGTCCCGTCGAAATCTATGAACACCAGATCGTTCCTGGCCAGCAACGTTGTTCTATCTGTTCGACTTCGTTCCCCGCTCATCAATCCCGCTCCGTCAGGTGCTGTCACGCCCCCTGATATTAGCCTATTGCGGCGGTGGCAACAAGTGCCTCGGCATCTGGCGACACGAGAGCGCCGCTTGCAGGAGGACCGCGCTTGCACGGCGAAACGTGCAGTTGGCTCACGCGCCCGACCTGGGGAGGCATGGCATGTCTGAGATCACCTTTCGCGAGTACACGCCCGATGACGCCGAGGACTTGCTCGCAATACGCAACGCGATATTTCCGCCGCTGAGTTTGCAGCAGTGGCGCGAGTGCGAGCCGAGCAACACCGCGGTGATGGCCTATCGCGGCGACGAGCCGGTTGGGGCGATCCCGATGGAGTTCCGGCCGTTTCAGGTCGCCCCGGGGACGGTGATAGATACCATCTTCGAGCACGCGGTCGGCACGCGGGAAGACATGCGCTCCAGGGGCATCGGCACCGGCATGATGGATGCGGCGAGGGATTTTCTCACCGACCGGGCCGAGGCGATGATGGTCTATCGCGGAGCCGAGCGCACTGCCGGCTACCGCTTCTACGAGAGGACCGGCCACGTGGACCTCATCTATCTGCGCATCGCCACCTGGGAGCCGGAGACAGCACCCGAAACAGACTGCGCAATCGGCGGCCTGGCGGAGTTGTATGCAGATGCG
This sequence comes from Armatimonadota bacterium, assembly GCA_030612305.1. Lineage (GTDB taxonomy): Bacteria > Armatimonadota > Zipacnadia > Zipacnadales > UBA11051 > UBA11051. The sequence continues at coordinate 2,319 of JAUWOG010000314.1, forward strand.
GAGCAGGTATTCGGCGTCTTCTCGGCGATGTTCGGTGAGCACGGCGGCTTCCCGTACCGTGACGGCCCCGATTACTGGGAACTTGCCATGAACCGTGGCATCTACATGGTGGTGCCGCAGGATACGCACTACATACGCTACCCGTCAAGCGGGCCGCTCCAAGCCTACATGATCGTCGGCGAGAAGAGGGGCGAGCGCGCTGACCAGCCGCTCCAAGTCCAGGATGCTGCCGCCAACGCCGAGGGGCTCGGCGAGTGCTTCAAGGCGCTGGCGAACCTGGCATTGGAGAAGGCCAAGGCAGTGTCATGGCTGCTGTCGAGCGAACATCCGTGCCGTGAGGCCGCGCTTGCCGCCGGCTTCAAACCCGACCTCCGCCAGACGATGATCATGGGGCAGGTGATAGCTCCCCAAAGGTTGTTTGACAAAGTCTGTGTGGATGCGAAACTCGTAGCCGACCTGAAGATCAATGTATGGACGCCGACGAGAGACTACGTGCTGTACGAAGGCCCGGATGCGAAAACCGAGGTGACGATTGAGGCGAAGGACTGGGCGATTCATCGGCTGCTGTGTCGCCGTCTCAATCTCGCAGACGCCGTCGCCGGGGACATCGTGAGCATCCACAACGGCACGCGGGACATCGCGAACCGCATCAGCCGGGCATTGCCCTACAACGTCTGGGCCTGTCCGGTAATGGACTACACATAGTGCTCTGTCAGTCGTGTTTTTTTGAGTTTGATGATGGCGGACGACTCGGGCTGGAAGCTGCCAATTGAGCAAGCACAGCTTGTTCAATTGGCACCTGAGCTTTCGATGAGACCGAAAGCTCAGGCCGAGCCACCCCATTCATGAATGATGCAGATCAAAACGCACGGGGCAACTTCAAGCGCCTTTACCCCATGCTTCAGGAGTAACAGAGCAATAGCCGAGGGAGCGCTCAGTAGCGCGCTCAATACCGCAGAGGGAGGTACGAAGCATGGCTGAGGCCAGCCTGAGGATCTTGCCCGATGAACCTGTCGGAAGGATCAATCCCAATATCTACGGGCACTTCATCGAGCATCTTGGCAAGTGTGTGGAGGAAGGTATCTGGGTCGGCATGGACTCGACGATACCAAACGAGGGCGGCATCCGCAGCGACGTGGTCGAGGCGCTGGCGGCGATTGAGATCCCGGTCGTCCGCTGGCCGGGCGGATGCTTTGCCGATCAGTACGACTGGCGCGACGGCATCGGGCCGAAAGACCAGCGGCCGCGTCGCCAGAACATCTGGTGGCAGAAGGAAGAAGACAACCACTTCGGCACCGATGAATTCATGCAGTTCTGCCGCTTGACCGGCACTCAGCCCTACATCTGCGGCAACGTCGGCTCCGGCACTCCCCGCGAGATGCTCGAATGGCTTGAGTACTGCAACTACGACGGCGATACCGACCTGACGCGGCTCAGAGCGGCGAACGGCCACCCGCAGCCGTATGATGTCACCTATTGGGGCGTAGGGAATGAGAACTACGGTTGCGGCGGGAAGCTGTGTCCGGAGGAGTATGCCCGACGCTACCGGAGTTTTACCACGTACCTGCGGCCCCGCTCCTCCGACATCAAACTCATCGCCTGCGGCCACGAGCATGACTGGAACCACCGGTTTCTCAACGAGCTGGGTTCAGCCGCCGGCATTGACTTGCTCTCGATTCACCATTACTACAAGGCGGGCCATTCGACCGACTTCTCGGATGACGAATACTATTCGCTCATGGCAGACGCGCTGCGGCTGGAAGACCGCATCGTCCGCGATACGCACCTGATCCGCTTCTTTGAGGGCGACGATGCGGGGCGTGTCGGGCTGGCTATTGATGAATGGGGGGCATGGCACCCGGACGCATCACGCCCCGGTCTCTACCAGCAGAGCACGCTTCGTGATGCGCTCTCCGCCGCTCTGCTCTTCGATGTCTTCAACCGGCATTGCGATGCGGTACACATGACCAATATCGCCCAGACGATGAATGTGCTGCACTGCCTGATTCAGACGGCACAAGAGAAGATGTGGCTGACGCCGACATATCACGCCTATGACCTGTATCGTCCGCACATGGGCGCTACGGCTGTGCGCACTGCGCTTGAATGTGAC
>JAUWOG010000326.1 GCA_030612305.1 Armatimonadota bacterium
GCGCGCGGCGGGGGGGGGGGGGGGGGGGGGGGGGGCGGCGGCGCCGCCCCCGCGGGGGGCCCCCGCCCCCCCCCCCCCACGACGTTGCCTTTTTCCGTTGCCTTGTTCCGTTGCCGTTGCCTTTCCCATTTACCTTTGCCGTTTGCCTTTGCCGTTGCCTTTGCCTTTGCCGTTGCCTTTGCCACTCTCGCTTGAGTTTCGCCCGCCCCCTCGTGTACCATAGGACGACTACGAAAGGGACGATGCAAACATGACAAAACCATTGCTCGCCGTCTGCTCGGCAGCAGTTCTGCTCCTCGCCGCAGCCGTCGCCTCACCCGCCGATACTCAGAAACCGGGCGAGGCCGACGCCGCCGGCGCCAATCTCATCTACAACGGGAGCTTCGAGCGCCTCCGCGAGGGGAGGGTTGACGGCTGGTTCGGCGACGGTGGCGCTGTAGATACGAGCATGGCCCACCTGGGCGAGCAGAGTCTCAAGCTCGAAGCCGGGGCCAAGCTATCCGCCCTTGGCATCGCCAGTTGCCCCACGCTCAAGTACCTCATCGGCGGCTGGTTCAAGTCCGACGGGAATCGCGACTGCGGCCTGACCGTGGATTTCTACGCACCTGTCAGCGGCCTTGTCGGCAATGTCACGATACCCGTGACGCGCGCTGATAACGAATGGGAGCACCTCGAGCGGCTCGTCGAGGTGCCTCTCAATACCGGCTCGATCTCCGTGGGCGTCTATAACTCCGGCGAGACGGCGGTCCGCGCCGACGACATCACGACTATCGAGCGCTACCAGGCGCGGCTGAAGAGGACCGACACGCCGCCGCTCATTGACGGCTCTCTCGATGACCCATGCTGGCTTGACGCAAGCGTCGGCGACGAGGACTGGATCACTACGAAGGGCCAAGTCGCCAGGCAGCAGACCCGCGTATTCTGCTGCTACGATGACGACTATCTCTACATCGCCTTCCGGCTGTACACGTCGAAGCCGCGCGGCCTCAAGGTTGACACGACCTCTGATGACGGCCCGGTCTGGCGCGACGACTCCGCCGAGGTCTTCATTGACCACAACCACGACCATACCACCTATTGCGAGCTCGAGATCAACCCGCTCAATGTCGAGTATGACGCCTGGGGCTTCGACCGGAGCTGGGACTGCATCTGGGAACACGAAGTCGGCTTCGAGCCGGACGCCTGGACTTGCGAAATCGCCATTGACTTCGCGACCTTCGAGTTCCGCGAGCCCTCCGGCCGGCCGACCGGGCGCATGGCGCTACCGACGCCCGATGTCTGGGGCATCAACCTCTCGCGCAATGACTTCGTCTCCCATGAGAGCAGCTCCTGGCCCGATACCGGCCGCAGCTTCCACAATGTCATGGCCTACGGACATCTGCTGCGCCTGCTGCCGAACCGCACCGCCGCTTACACCGCACAGGCCGCCTGGCGCATCGAGGCCATGCAGCGTGAGCTTGGTGTGTGCGGGTACGTGATGAAGCGGGCTGGCTACCGGCGCGCCGGAGAGAACGAGGAAAGCCGCAGCCCCGAGAACTGGGCCCTGCGCATGGCCGACCGCATCCAGGCGAACCTCGACGACATCGCCGCGGCCGTCAAGCCCGCCAATTCCTACGATGACTGGACCCAGCTCCGCACCGACCTCGACAATGCCGAGGCCTACCTGCTGGTACTGCGCGACACCCTCCAGCCACAAATCGCCCGGCAGCACTGGACGGAGAAACTGGGCCGCTCCGTGGATATGGCGCTCAGCATCTCAGCCACCCCGCTGACCGCTGACAACCTCATCCCGCCGTGGCGTCTCGATGACCGCCTGTGTCTCTACATGGGCCGCGACGACATCAGCGGCTTCGGCGTCGCGGTTGACGCCTTCGCTGACCTGAAGCAGGTCCGCGCCGAGGTCACCATCCCCGGCCTTCTCGAGGCCCCCGTCGCGCTGGTCCATGCTCCCGGCCCACAGCCGCAGGAGAGCTTCAACTGGCCCGCGCCGACGCCCGACCTTGCCGCCGGACAGCAGGCGATCTTCTGGGTTCCGCTCCAGACTGACCCCACGACGACGCCCGGCACCTACAGCGGCATGATCACCGTCTCGGCAGCCGACCAGCCCGACCTTGCCATGCCCTTCAGGGTCGAGGTCTGGGACTTCGAGGTGCCGCGCTCTGAGAAGCCCCTGCTCAGCGTGCTGCATCCTGATTTCTCCGCCATGGACATCTCGAGCCAGCTCGCGGGCTTCGGTCTGCCTGCCGGCACGGTCGCCGTCTTCGCCCTGCCCTTCCCGGAAAATGGAGAAACTTACTCCCTCGACGAGGCCGCCGGGATGCTCGCCGACGCCGCCGAGGCCTGGACTGCTTTCCGGCAGACCCGGCCCGCGCTCAACGGCTACCTCCTCGGCGTCCCCACCGAGAACTCGGAGCTGTATCCGCAGCTCGCGAAACTCTATGCAGTGCTCAAGCTCGCCCTCCCCGACTGTCGCATCATGCACCTCATCGGCGACCCGGACACGCCGAGCCCTGCTTCGCTTGACGAGTGGGTGGACATCTGGGCGGTCTCATCGCCAGCGTGGGAGCGCACGAATCTGGGCCGCGCGGACGATGGACTTCGCGCAGCAAACACCGACGAGCGCTGGCTGTACTACCGGCTGCCTCCGTCGGCGTTCGCCGGGAACTCGCCGATGGGTAGTGCATTGCTGGCCGACGCCCGCATGCAGCCTTGGATCGCCCGCCACCTGGAGGCTGATGGCATCGTCTGGGGCCTCGCCTCCGGCGCTGGTGACGCCGTGTCCTTCCCGATGTTCGAGATGTACTGCCGCATGATCGCCATGGGCCGCCGCGACTGCGACTATTTCGCCCACCTCCACCGGCTGCGCACCGAGGACCTCCGCGCCATGCCAGGTGAGCACTCCCGTCTCTCCGGCAGTGCCTATCGGGCCGCGCTACTTTATCCGGGCCTGATAAAGACACCTGTGTGGTACAATGCGGATTACATGGCGATGCGTGACAAGCGCATCACCTGCGGCAAGCTGATTGCCCGCATCCACCGCCACCTGAAGCCGCTCGCCGACTGACCGACGCCTCATCCGCCGCGCGTGTTGATGTGTGGCGGTGCGAGGCACCGGGGCGAGGCACCGGGGCGCCGGGCACAGTGGGGCAGAGGGACGCGCGCGCAGGAATCGGGGCGGCGGTGGATTGGCGGTTCACCACCGAAGACGCCCGCATCAAGCTCAAGCACCTGTACCCACAGCTTTACGACTGACAGAGCACTAGGTCCCCGAACCCCCTTGCCCCACGGATGGGAAAACCCATCCGTGGGCACAACACTTCACCAGGAGGTCATACAAATGATATGCCCAAGCTGCAAGCAAGACATGTTGCACGTCACAGTGGTGACAAACCACTCGATAGTGGCCCACGCTGACATCGCCGATGATGGCACCATCACCATCACGTCGGCCCATCTTGATAATGGTGGGGACGACGTGACGACCATATGCTGCCCCCACTGCAGGGAGGACCTGGACATCACGTTGCCTGACATCCTCACGCAGAGGGACATCGGACTCGATGAGCTGGCTGAGTTCCTGCCCTGACACCCGACACTCCTTGTTGAATGGAATCGAGTCCCCATCCGTGTTCGGTCATGAAGAAGGAGCCGAGAGTCCCATGAATCCCAACGCTGAGATGGGCACATGGAGGTCGAGAGATGAGAGACATCGCTTTCTACAAAGCTCTCGCCGTCGGCCATAAAGCCATTGACAACGCTAAAGTCGCCGCCAAGGCCAGAGCCGCTGACAAGGCCGATGCCGACGCCCTGGCCGCCGCCGATGTCGCCAATAAAGCCGTCCGCGTTGCCTTCGACATCGCTGACAAAGCCGCCGTCAAGGCCGACTTCGCTGTGTTCAGAGACGAAATCAAAACCGCCTGCGACGCCTACAAAGCCACCAAAGCAACCGCACGGTAGTTGACACCCCTGCACCTGCCCGTCCACGAGGCGCGCAGCGGCAGTGGTCGAGAGGCCTAGTGTTCTGTCAGGCGTGTTGCCTTGGGTTCGATGATTGCGGAAGACTCGGGCTGGAAGCTGATAGCGCGATAAATCGCGCTATCACCTGAGCTTTCTGTGAGACAGAAAGCTCAGGCCGAGCCACCCATTCCATGAATAATGCGAGGCAACATGCCAGTCTCAAGCTCAAGCGCCTGTACCCACAGCTTCGCGACTGACAGAGCACTAGTACAGCGAGGCAACATGTTCACTCGCAATGCTGTCAACTCCGGGCTTCGATGGGGTGCGAGTTTGAGTTGTAGGTAGCGAGGCTTAGTGCTACCCTCCTGTTGTGTATCACAACACGGGCT
>JAUWOG010000289.1 GCA_030612305.1 Armatimonadota bacterium
ATTCCGCCGGACCGACGTAGTGCATCTCATCAGCACTCGCCTCCCCGCCTTCTCTGCGACACACCCCGCCTTCCTCCAGCGCCGCGGCCAGCTTCCTTGCCGTCGCCATCCCCTCCGTCTGCTCATCCGACGTGACGACCAGACGCACCAGCGCCACGAACGGTGGATATAGACTCCGCCGCCGGCTCTCGAGTTCAGTCGCATAGAACTCCCTGTATGCGTGCCTCGCCGCCGCCACAACCGCATAGTGGCCCGCGTTATACGTCTGCACCAGCACCTCGCCCGGCTTCTCGGCGCGTCCCGGACGACCCGCCACCTGCGTCAGCAACTGGAAGGTCCTTTCCGCCGCGCGGAAATCCGGCCGGTGCAGACCCGTATCTGCATTCAGCACCCCCACCAGCGTCAGGTTCGGGAAATCATGTCCGCTGGCGATCATCTGCGTGCCGACCAGGATATCTGCCTCGCCCCGCGCAAACCGTCCCAATATCGCCCCGTATGCACCCTTCGCGCTCACCGTATCCCGGTCCATCCGCAGCACTCTCGCCTTCGGAAAGACGCGCTGCACCTGGTCTGCCGCCTTCTCCGTACCCAGCCCCAGAAAGTGCACATCCTCATCTCCACATTCGGGGCACTTCTCCGGTACCTCCATCCGGTAGTCGCAGTGATGGCACTTCAAAACCTTCTCTCCGTGATGGTGTGTCAGCGACACCGAACACCAAGGACACTGCGGCGTGTATCCGCACTCCGGACAGATCAGGAAGGTCGAGAAGCCGCGCCGGTTCAGAAACAACATGCTCTGCTCGCCGTTCTCCAGTCGCGCTTCCAGCTTCTCCAGCAGTTCCCCGCTGAACGTCGCGCCGACACCCGTCTTCACCTCCGTGCGCATGTCAATGACCTTCACCGCCGGCATCGGCCGCTTCTCGATCCGTTCCCGCAGTTCGCGAAGCTCCACACCATCAGACGTCCAGGCCGCATAGTAGGATTCGATGCTCGGCGTGGCGCTGCCCAGCGCCAGCACTGCCCCGGCCGCCTGCGCCCGGAACCGCGCCACATCTACTGCATTATAGCGTGGCGTGCTGTCCTGCTTGTACGCCGTGTCGTACTCCTCATCAACGACAATCATCCCCAGGTTCCGCAGCGGCGCGAACACCGCCGAACGCGCGCCGACTACTATCCGCGCCTCACCCGCCGCCGCGCGCTGCCATTCATCAAACCGCTCGCCCACACCCAGCGCACTATGCTGCAGCGCCAGCAGCTTTCCGAACCGCGCCTCAAATCGCCCCACCATCTGCGGCGTCAGCGATATTTCCGGCACCAGCACTATCGCCGACCGCCCCTCCTCCAGCGTCCTGCTGATGCAGTGCAGATATATCTCCGTCTTCCCGCTGCCGGTGACGCCGTGTATCAGCACCTCCCGGAACTCATGCCGCTCAATGGCTTCCGCAATGCCCTCATATATCTCCCGCTGGTCCGGCGTCAGCTTCAGGAACTCCGCACTCGCTCCTTCCCAGCCCTCCATCGCCGGCGCCCGTCGCACTGTCTCCTCCTCAATGACCGCCAGCCCCTTCTTCTTGAGCGCCGACACCGCGCTGCGGTTCAATCCCGCCACGGCCACACCTTCACCCTCCGCGGCCATCAGTTCCTCGATGATCTCCAACTGCCGAGGCGCCTTCGCAGCCAGCCTCTCCAACACCTCATCCCAGCCCTCCTCCGCCTCACCCAGAAACGCCACCTGCCGCCGCACCGTCGAGACAGCCGGCCGCTGCAACTCCCGCCGCTGACTCACATACCCATTCTGCTCCAGGCTCTCCACTGCACTCGAGACACTGCTCCTCTTCAGCTTCCGCTCGCTCGACGCCAGTGTCCGCCAGAGCCCTTCGCACTCCTTCGGCCCCTCCAGAAGGCATCCCATCCCCTGCTTCTGCCGTGGGGCCCGGTCCAGCGCTCCGCTCTCATACGCCCGCTCACCTTCCGGCGTCGCACTCACCTCTCGCCGCACCTTCCGGCTTCTCCCGGGCGGCAGCAGCAGCCGCAGCGCATCCGCCGCCGAGCACACATACCGCTCGGCCAGCCACTCCGCGAGTGCCGCCTCAGCCTCACCGAACACCGGCCGGTCCAGCAGCGTGCAGATAATCTCCCGCAGCCTTGCCGCCGGACGCTCAGACGTGAAGCCCGTCACATACCCCGGCAGTCGCTGCTTCCCGAACGGCACGAGCACGTAGCTGCCGGCTTCCACCTTGCCCGCAAGTCGCGCCGGCACCAGATACGTAAAGGCCCGCCCGGGGCCATCCGTCCCCTGTGGGCGAGCCCTCATATCCACCACTACCGACGCGTACTGCTCCGTGCCCTCCCCGTCTCCGTCCAGTTCCGGGAAAAGCGTGCGGTCGCCTACAGACCCGCCTCTGCCTTCAGCATGTCCACTGCGTCCAGTTGCTCCCATGTGAACTCCGGCTCATTGCGGCCAAAGTGACCATACGCCGCCGTCTTTCTGTAGATCGGCCGGCGCAGGTCCAGCTTCTCGATCATACCCTTCGGGCTCAAATCGAAGTTGCCCAGCACGATCTCCGAAATCCTCTCATCGTCTATCTTCCCCGTGCCGAACGTGAACACCGCCACCGAGAACGGTTGCGGATCGCCAATCGCATACGAGATCTGTAGCTCGACTTTGTCCGCCAGCCCGGCTGCCACCAGGTTCTTCGCGATGTACCGCATCATATACGCCCCGGAGCGATCGACCTTCGACGGGTCCTTCCCCGAAAACGCCCCGCCGCCGTGCCGCGCCAGACCACCGTATGTATCAACGATGATCTTGCGACCTGTCAGCCCCGTATCCGCCTGCGGGCCGCCCATCACGAACTTCCCTGTCCGGTTCACCACGATGTCAATACCCGCATCCGACCACATCTTCGCCGGGATCACCGGCTCAACCACATACTCCTTCAGGTCCTTCTCTATCGTCTCATTCCCGACATGCGGGCTATGCTGCGCGGCCAGGAGCACCTTCGTCACTGTCTGCGGCACATCATCCTCATACTCGACCGTCACTTGCGTCTTCCCATCCGGCCGCAGGTATTCGACCTGCCCGTTCTTCCGCACCGCCGCCAACTGCTTCGCCAGCTTATGCGCCAGCATGATCGGAAGCGGCATGTACTCCTCGGTCTCGTTGCACGCGTACCCGAACATCATCCCCTGGTCGCCGGCCCCACCGGTATCCACACCTTGCGCGATGTCCAGAGACTGCTCGTGAATCGCCGTCAGCACTCCTATCGTCTCGCAGTCAAAGCCATACTTCGCCCGCGTGTAGCCGATATCCCGCACCGTGTCGCGCACGATCTTCTCCACCGGAATGTAACATTCCGTCGTCACCTCACCCGCTACCAGGCATGTCCCTGTCGTGACCAGTGTCTCTATTGCCACACGTGCTTGCGGCGTCGGGTCATGCTCCATCACATAATCCACAAGCGCATCCGAAACCTGATCACACACCTTATCCGGATGTCCTTCAGTCACCGATTCCGACGTCAGTCTATATCGCCTGCCCACTCTGTGTCCTCCTTCGTTCGTTGCCTCACGACCTCCCTGCCTTACGCCCTCACTGTCTCAACCGTACGCCATTACCCTATCACAGCCGCCGCGCGACTTCATCCAGCACTGCGCTCGCGACGGCCCATTTGCTCATCAGCGGCAGGTCCACACGGAAATCATCATTACCCAGCAGTGTAACACGGTTCGTGTCCGCCCCGAAACCTGAGCCCGCCTCCATTATGTCATTCGCGACTATCAGGTCCAGCTTCTTATCCGCAAGTTTCGCCGCCGCATTCGCCTCCATATCCCGGCTCTCCGCCGCAAAGCCTATTACCAGCCGCGGCCGCTGCGTGCTCTCCGCCACCCACCTCAATATATCAGGGGTCCGCTCCAACTCCACGCTCAGCGTTCCTTCCGTCTTCTTCATCTTCTCCGCCGCCGGTTCGCCGAAGCTATAGTCCGCCACCGCCGCCGCACCGATGAAGACATCGCAGCCGCCGATACTGCTCTGCACTCCCGCCAGCATCTCCGCCGCACTCGTCACCTCAGTCGTCTCAAACGCCCCGGTCACTTCATGCCCTGCCGCCTCCAGCGAGGCCCCCGCTATCAGCATCACTTCGGCACCCGCAGCCGCTGCCTGCTCGGCAAGCGCGTAGCCCATCTTCCCACTCGACGAGTTACTCAGGAACCGCACCGGGTCCAGGTATTCCCGCGTCGGCCCGCCGGTTATAACCCCCTTCACACCGCGCAGGTCCGTCTGCGGCGGCTCCTGCTCTGTGCGCCTCCTCTCCACACAGGCAATGAGCTGATTCAGCCCTGCCAGCCGGCCCTTGCCCACGCTCCCCGAAGCCAGGCTCCCGTACACCGGACCGACCATCCAGCAGTCCCACCTCCGCAGCTGCGCCACATTCGCCATCACCGGTGGGCTCAGCCCCATCATCTCATTCATCGCCGGCGCAAATCCTACCGGACACCCCGCTGCCAGGATCGCCGTCGACACCAGATCGTCGGCGATACCGTTCGCCGC
>JAUWOG010000001.1 GCA_030612305.1 Armatimonadota bacterium
GGCCCGGTGGTCGCGCTGCAAAGCAGCGAACTCCCGATGGGCGGCGTCCTGTTTGCGCTGACGAACATCGAGCGCAGTCTGGAGAGGAAAGTCGAATGCTTTCATGATTCGCCTTGGGAGACGCGCCACAAGTGACGGCCACATAGGTATTGCCGTTGTGGAGGATTTATCGGCATGACGCGCCTGTTGCTTGAGTAGGCTGCAAAAATGGTGCCAAGATGGTGGGGATTTGTGGGGGAGGGCGAGGGGGGACTAAGGGGTCTTGACGGTGACCGGGGAGGATATGTCGAGCCAGGTGAGTTCGAGGTCGCCGACCTTGATTGCGCCGGCGTCCTGGGACCAGGTAATCGGCTGCTCCTCATCCTCAGGCAGGAGCGCCTGATAGACGGCTGCGAAGGCCGTGCTCTGCGCGCGGCGGCGAACAATCGTGGCGTCTATCGTCTCCGTCGGCATCCAGCCGAGGCCCTTTGCGGCGAAAACCTGCGTCTGCGGGCCGCCGGACATCCACAGCTTCAGCCGCTGCTTCTCCGTCTGCCAGGTCATCTCCCAGGGCTCGTCAGTCTCGGCCATGCTCGCGTCCGTGTGCTCCGTGTAGCCATTTCGCCAGCCCTTGCCGAGCTGGTCAGTCGCGGCCAGCGGAAGAGCTGTGGTCCTCTCCCCTATCGCGTGGAAAAGCCAATCCCAGGTGTGCTCGGCGTCGGCCTCGACCTGGTAGAGGTCAATGACCGTCTTGCCGTCGGCGGAGAGGACGAAAGTGCGGCGGAAACGGATGTCGCCCTCGGTGTCGGTGATGGACGCGAGCTTCACCGGGCCGTCCTCGAAGACGATGAGCTCGCCGGGCCGGGGGTAGCGCTTCGACGGCGCAGGAGCGGCGCTGTTGCTGTCCACGACGATGGTGTTATGCGACGAAACGTTCTTGTAGTAGGTCCAGTAGCCCTTCATGTTGTAGTCGGGGGTGTCGAGGTCGGGGATGAGGTACTCGCCATTGGCGAACATGAGGAAGGAGAGCCCGTCGGGATGGCCGTGGGCACCGAAGTGCTTGTGGAAGACGGCCATGAGATACGTCTGGTCGGCGAAGCGCTCGGCCTCGGAGCGGAGGATCGCCCAGCCGGTGTCGCGGAGTGCGATGGAAGGCTGAGCCGAGGCGTTATCCTCGTAGATGGCGAAGATGTCGTCACCGTAGATTTCGTGGGCCTTGCGGAGCTTGGCCGTAACGCTGATACCCTTCTCGCGGGCGCGGTTGTCACCGATGGCCGGCACGCGCAGGTCCGGCATGGCGGTCTTCGCATAGGACTCCAGGATCGTCTTCATGGACTTGTTGCCGAAGTCGTGGTTCCACAGATCAATGCCCAGGTCGCGCCTGGTCATGTCGGCGAGCACGATGAAATAGTTGAAGACGAAGTCCTGGTAGCCGAAGGTCTTCTCGTTCCAGATACCGTCGGCGTTGAAGAGGTCGTGGATATAGCGGCCCATTATGCCATTGAGCGCGTCGTCCACCATCTCCTTGCGGCCGATGGTCATGCCGAAGCGGTAAGTTTCGTAAGCGCCCCTGCCGCCATAGTTGGAGACGCCCTCCTTGCGCCTGGGTGGCGTGCGGGGTTCCAGATAGCGGTCAACAATCGAGGTGCGCCGGTCGGCGTTCCAGCCGGGCCAGTCCCAGATGAGGTCGAGGGCATTGATGAACTGGCGATGGATCGTGCCGCCGTTCCACATCGCGTCAGAGAAATCGCCGTAGCTAATCGGGCGGATCTTGTCGTAGTAGCTGTCGGCGAAGAACTCGAGGGCGGCGGCGGCCTGCGCAGCGTACTTGTCCTCGGCGGTGTAGGCCCAGGCGTAGGCACAGGCGCGCAAGTCGCTCCCCATCCGCGCCGAAGCAGTCATCACCCAGCCATTGTCATATACCGCGCCCTCGTAGTTCTTGTCGCATTTGGCGCAGTAATGCCACTTGGGCCTCTCCGCGTCAAATGTCAGCGCGATGATGTGAATCGGGCAATTAGTGTGGGTCGTCTTGTTGGGATTCCCGTAGGGCAGAGAGAGCTCTTTGCCCTCCCAGCGCTGGATGAAAGCGTCCGCCTGGTCAATGTACTCCTGCGCCGCAGCAGTCGGCTTCTCGGCACATGCCTTGCGGGCATTCTCGAGACCCTCGGGGCCGCCAAGATCGAGGAAGGGATGCTGCACCTGGGGCATCTCGAACTCGATAGGAATAGGAACGGGCGGGCCCTGGTCCGGCTTCGGGAGAAGCTCGGCAAGGTGGCGGGCCTTCGGGGCCTCGAGGACGGCGATGTTGTCCAGATAGCCGCTGCGCGAGGGCGTCGGAGGGTCTTCGCGGACGTAGAGGTATATCTTTAGGGCCTGGATTTGCGTGCCGGCCTTCAGCTTGTCGAAGTGCATCGAGCGGCGCGGACCGATGAGGCGAGCATAGGTGGCCGCCCAGCCCGACCTCGTCGCCTGGACCGAGGCGTACCACCTCCCGTCAGTGTCCTGGACGGCGAGGTAGTACGCGCCCAGGTCCTTTGCGGCGCAGGTGATGTAGGTGTCTTCGGTGACCGTGAACTCGACGGGGCGCTGAATGGCACCCGTCGGAGTACCGTTGAGCTTCAGAGCCTGCCTGCCGTCGAAGACCGGCTCAGTGACGATCTCGGCGGTGCCCTCGATGGCCTGCCACACTCCGAGGCCATCCTCGAAGGTATCGAGCAGGATGAGTTGCTGGGTAGTGGCGACCACAGGCAGCATCCAGCAGGCAATAAGCAGCAGCAGTGCGCGTGGCTTGTGCAAGAGACCTCGCCCCTATCGGACTCGTGGTATGGGAGTATTCTGCGCAGATGCAGGAAGGGCCTGCGCGAAAGGCAAAGGCGAAAGGCAAAGGCAAAAGGCGAGAAGGGTAAGGTAAACGGCAAACGGCGAAAGGCAAAAAGGGTAAGGTAAACGGCAAAGGCAAAGGCAACACCGTGGGGCTCTGCCCCACTCCCCGCTGGGGTCAGAATCCCCAGACCCCCCGCTTCGCTACGCGAAGCGCAAAGAAAGGCAAAGGCGGAAGCGAGAAGAGTAAGCTAAACGGCAAAGGCGAAAGGCAAAGGCGAACGGCACGGCAGGTCGAGTTCGGCGGGGCGGGGAATATCACCGGCAAGGAGGGATACCAATGAGCTTTGATGAGGTGAAAGCCGGACTGCTCGAGGAAATCACGGAGTTCGAGATAATTGACTGCCACGAACATCTGGGGCCCGAAAGCTCCCGTACAAGTACGGAAGTGAGCGCGCTGAATCTCTTCGGCCACTACACGCACCTGGACCTGAATACCGCCGGCATGAGTGAAGCCGACTACGGAAAGCTGCATGACAGCGACTACCCGCTCGAGTATCGCTGGGGTCTCTTCCGGCCATACCTGGATGAGGTCCGGTTCGGGTCTTATGCGCGGGCCGCGTTCATTGCGGCGAAGGAACTCTACGGCTTCGATGACATCAGCGACGAGACCTACCAGGAGCTCTCAGCGGCGATGCAGGAGGCCAATACGCCCGGGATCTATGAGCGTATCCTGCGGGACAAATGCAAGATCCGCTGCAGCCTGACGCAGTGTGGCAGCACCGACCTCGACAGCGAAATCCTCATTCCGCTGATGCCGACGACCAACTATTGCAGCATCACAGCCTGGGAGCAAGTGGTCGAGCGGGCGAGGAATCTCGGCCGCAGCGTCAGTACGCTCGATGAATATGTGGCGCTGATGGATGCCGGGCTGGCGAAGTGGTGCGCCGAGGGAGCAGTCGGCGTCAAGAGCCGCTGTAACCCCTACCCGGATGGCGACCGGCAGCAGGCAGTCGAGGCGTTCGAGGCGCTGCGGACCGGAACAGTCGCCACCATCCCCGAGTTACACCCGCTGAATACCTGGCTGATGGAGCGGCTCTTCGAGTTGGCCCCGAAGCACGATATGGTCGTCGCAGTTCATGCCGGCATGTGGGGCAACTTCACGCTGCTCGATGTCAAGCACATGATCCCGTTCTTCATGCGCCATCCGGAGACCACCTTCGACCTGTACCACCTGAGCTTCCCGTCCGTGCACGACGCGGTCATCGCCGGCAAGAACTTCGCGAACGTCTATACGAACCTGTGCTGGACGCATATCATGTCGCCGACGATGACGCGGCAGGGGATGCGGGAACTGCTGGACTTCGTGCCCGTCAATAAGGTCTTCGCGTTCGGGGCCGACTACGGCTCGCAGGCAGTGGACAAGGTCATCGGGCACCTGCGGATGGCGCAGGACAATATCGCCCACGTGCTGGCCGAGCGCGTCACCGATGGCCTGATGACTTCGGCGCAGGCGGTCGAGATCGCGCACAAGTGGTTCTGGGATAATCCGGTGAAGGCCTATGGGTTGGAGGTGTAGGAGGAGGCTGAGCGGGGGCGGCGGATGGAGGGGCCGTGCATAACACAGGGCCGCCTGGTGGCCCGGCGGGAATTCGTAGTTCTTTCTGTTCGCGTGCTTTGCTGCGTCTATCTATCAGCTTTCTCGACGGCCCTCTCAATCCAACGTCCGAGGTTTGCGTAGCCGTCGTCGCTGAGGTAGTCGTAGGTGTCGTATAGCGCGGACAGAGGGCGATTGAGGCCAGGTGCCGGGACTTTGATCTGCTCCAGCGGGTCTGGACCCTTTCTGCCGATTCTGCCCTGCTTGTTTCCGAGATTATGGATGTGAACGCCCACAAGGCCTTTGCCGTCGCTGTAGCTTTTCTCAATTTCGTACTTGACCCATTTTCTTTCCCATGTATGCGCGCCGATCAGGACTACGGTCACAGAAGTGCCCTTGAGCCCGGCATCAATCATCCTTCGCACCGCTCCGTCGCCCCTCGTCTGGGTCTCTTCCCAAAGAGACTGGTCGCAAAACCCCGCAGCCTCCCGGTCTTGCGTTACCCAACTTAGCCTAACTTGATTCGCACGCCAAATGTCGTCTGTCTCGTAGTGAAAGCTGAAAAACACTCTTCGCACCATCAGAAACCCTCCTTGTCACTGTGCGTTTGCCGCGACCCATTCGTGACCGTGTCACACTACTCCTCGAACTCAGCTTGACCAACTTACTTATTCTATAATGCCGTCTCGTTAGGTGTCAAGATGATTGTGAAAAACTCTCATCAGTTTACCAGAAGCGCCACCGTGTAGATAGACAATAGCAGCAATAGCGAGCCATAGAAGAGGCCCAATGTGATCGTGAACATGACGTCGCAAACGGACGGAACCTGGTCCTGGAACCTGTGGGCATTCATGTCGAAGAGGTGCTCGTCGGTCTGCAGCCTGTTCTCTACTATCCATTCGTACAGCTTCCTGTACATTCGTTCCTGTCTGAGGAAATAGGCGTCCAGAATCCAGAAGACAACCAGCGGCAGGTAGGCAATAAATACCTGTGTTGCTTCCCCTTTCAAGAGCAGCGTGGCTACAATCAGCGTCACGGTCCAGCCCTTTATCAGGAAGGAATTCGAAGCCATGCGCTTGATTATGGACTGCACGATGCGCACTTCTTCGAGCATGAACTCCTTGAGGGTGTCATGGTCAAGGTCCATCTTCATCGCCCTACTATCCTGAAGTTGCCCACTGGGGTTGCCTGGGCCAACTTCTCATTGTGGACAAGCCGATAGATTGCCGCAGAACAGACACTGTCATAGTTCGCAATCCGGAGGGGATAATCCTGCCTCTACCCTATGCTCTTCTTTGCCTGGGTTCACTCCCGGTGCTCGGTGGTGAGTTGGGGAGGGGATGCGGTGAAGAGGTCGCCCTGAAGTGGGAGGACCTTGTCGCTGATGAGGGGCGCGAAGTCGGCGTTGAGCTCGTAGCCGACCGAGTCGCGGCCCTCCAGCGCGGCGGCCAGAGAGGTCGTGCCGCTGCCGAGGAATGGGTCGAGGACCGTCTCGCCGAAGAAGCTGTACATCTTGATGAGGCGGCGCGGTAGCTCCACCGGGAACATCGCGACGTGGCTCCGCTGGCGCTCCGGGGCGATGTCATCCCAGATGCCCCGGAACCATTTGCTGCGCTGCTCCTTGGTGAGGCGGCTCTGCTCTTTGGCCTCCAGAGAAGGCTGGGGCCACTTGCCCGGCTTGCGGAACAGCAGGATGTACTCGTGCTCGTAGGTGACATGCCCGTCGCGCGGGTAGTATATCGAGCCCATGAGTTGGCCGCCGCCGGTGGTGTTGGTGGTCGAGACCTTGCGCCAGATGATGTTGCCCATGAAGTCGAAATCGAGGCGGCGGCAGAGGATTATCAGGTCGGCGGGGATCGGCTGGACCCGGTAGCGGCCATGCTCGGAGGCGCGGAGGTACTGGTCGCCGATGTTGACGGCGAAGCGGCAGCCCTCATGCAGCACGCGGAAGGTCTCGGCGAAGACCTCGCCGAGCGCGGCGAGGTATTCGTCGTAGGACTGCTCGAAGCCGATCTGGCCCGGGTGCGCGTAGTCCTTGAGGCACCAGTACGGCGGCGAGGTGACCGCGAAATGGATGGAGGCATCGAGCAACTCCGGCATCGTTCGCGCGTCGGCGAAGATGATTCTGTGGCTCGTCATTGCTAGTCGCCGGCGATCTCGCAGGTCACACTGACGCGGGCGGTTATCTGCACCAGGCCGGCCTCTATCGCGGTTGTAGCGCCGCCACCCGCACCAGACCCGGCGACATTCATCATCTGCATCTGCCTGCGTGGCGCGTATTGGCCGACATCCTGGACACTGACGTTGGTGAAGCCGACGAGACGGAGGTCGAGCGTCGCCGCGAGCGCATGGGCCTTGCGGCGGGCATCTTTTGCGGCCGCCAGCATCGCCTCCTCCTTGTACTTGGCCTGGTCCTTGACGAAGATCTCGAGGCCGCCGACCTCATTGGCACCATTCTGGACGGCGGTGTCAATGATAGTCGCCGCGCGCCTGCTGAGCTCCTCCGGCGGGGCATTCGTGACGCGGATGGTGAGCTCGTTCTTGACCTGGTAGCCGATGATCTTGGGCGGGATGAGGTCGCGGGAGTTTTTGTCCTCGACGATGGTGGAGACATCGAAGCCGACGCTCTTCATCGTCATGTCCTCGTACTTGAGCGCCGCGATCGCTTTGAGGACGCGGTCGAAGGTCTCCGCGTTGTTCTGGCGGGCAGCGGACAACTCCGAGGAGATGCTCCGCACGCCGACATGGACGCGCACATTGTCGGGCTTCACGTAGATCGTCGCCTCGCCGCTGATATGGAGCAGGTTCGGCGGCTGGTCCGCGGCTCCACACATCGTTGCCGCGATGAGTAACAGCACCGTCACGGGGATGAGATATCTGGTCATCTTGCTGGCCTCCTCTGTCTGGTTTCGGACGGCTGATGGCGCGGAGCTATAGTTGCAGGGCCCACCGGAGCATCCTCTCGACTTCGGCCATGTCGAGGTCGCTGAGGCGTCCGGGGCTGCGGAGTACATTCGCGCGAGTGGTGGTGAAGGGCTTGGGCCGGACGGTGCTCGGTTTCAGCAGATGCGCGGCTTCCCAATCGCGCAAGGCCACCTCGTTGTCATTCCGAGGCGGGTCGTTCACGATCCCGGCGACGATGATATCGTTGTCCCTCTTGTGGTATTGTGAGGCGCTGATGACTACGCCGAGGCGGATCTCTGCGCCGGTCCCATTTGTGGAGGGCATGGACACGACGACGACGTCACCCCTCCTCAACGCCATAGATTTCCCTCCAGTTCTCATAGATCGCGTCTTCCTCGTCGTCCCATATCTCACTGGCCGCGGCGCCAGTCAGCCGCTGGAAGTCCTCGAGTTCATCGTCGTCCGCTTCGGGCGGTCGCGGCGCGTCGCCACCAGCCTTGATCCAGTTGAGAAGCTGCGAGCGCGAGAAGCGCCACTGTCTCCCGACCTTCGCGGCCGGAAGCTGCCTCGCGCGAGCCTTGCGCAGTATCGTCTGGACCCCGACGCTGAGCAGTTCGGCCGCTTCGTTGGCTGTCAGAACGTCCTTAGGCATTACGTCCTCCTCTGATATGTTGTGGCCTGTTGTGGTCGCCAGAATGGCCTTGGTAGTTTATATTGTAGCGCAAAAGGTGGGAGCCGAGCAAGGGGAAGCTAGATGCAAGCTGGGGCAGGCGGGTACAAGTGGCGACCAAAGAGGCGAGGGGTCAGGCTTCGTCCTGGTCCTCGTCCTGGTTCTCGTCTTCGGTCCAGTCGAGGCGGCCCTGGTATGGCGGGGCGAGGTTCTCCTGGCAGGCTACCTCGACGTTGAGTTCCGTCTTGCCGCTGACCTCGCGCAGTATGTCCCCGATGAGCGGGAGAATGCGCTGGATGTACTGGCAGAAGAAGGGGACCGGGGTGACCATGACGGCGGACTTGCCGCGGATCGGCAGGAGGTACGTCGAGAGCAGTGCGGGGGACATCTCGCCGCGCTGTTCGAGCCTCGCCTTAGCCTGCTCCCAGATCGCCTTCGTGCTCTCCCCTATCCCGAGTTCGGTCTCGATGGAGGCGCGGATGCCGCGGTACTCCTGCTGCTCGGCCTCGCGCTGGGCCTCGAGTTCGAGTGCGCGGCTCTCGGCGAGCTCCGCTTCGCCCGGCTCGATGCCGGAGCTTTCGGTGCGCTCGCGCTCCTCGTACCATTCGGGGATGACCCAGTCCTTCGAGCGGATGGCGGCCACGAGCCATGCGGCCGGGCTCTCGTGAGGCAGCCAGCCCTGGGAGAGCTTGTACTCGCAGTAGGCGGTCCAGCGGTGGATGTGGTGGTCGGCGTAGTTGGCGACAAGCTGACGCGCCATGGTCTCAGTTACGCCGAGTGCGACGAGTTTCGCAAAGAGGCCGTTATCGGCGGCGGGAAGCGCGTCGTGCGCCACCTGACCGGGGCGGCGCTTCGGGGCAAATGTATAGACAACCAGCTCCTCGGAGCCGCGACGCCTCGGGCGATAGTAGTTGACCTCGCGGAGAAAACCCCTCTCGATGAGTTCGTCATGGACGCGTTGTAGCTCGCGCTTGATCTGGGAGGGGTAGTAATTGCGACTCATGCCGAGCTTCTCGAAGGCCAGCTTGCTCAGCCTCATGCGGTATGTTGCCTTGCCGTCATAGCGCTTCTTGTCCAGGTATCTGAACAAGCGGCGCGCCAGCGGAGTGCTGAGAGAAAAGTACATCCCCGTGTCCAATTGTTTGATGTTTCCTGCGCGGAAGCTGTTGAAGAGCACCGGGTTCCAGACGATGTAGCTGTGCGGCGGGTTGGTGTCGCGGCCGGGCTTCTCGTCGTATAGGCGGTAGCCCTCAAGAATGTGGAAGCCCTCGTTGACGTAGCGCTTGGCCTCATTATCCCAGAAAGAGTTGTTCGCGACAATACTCACACCCATGAGCCGGTTCAGGGAATCCTGTATGCGCTTGTATGAATGACCGTCGCGCGGCCAACCCATCCGTCGCAGCAAATCATATCGCGTAATTGGTATCTTTGCGTCCTCGAAGCCGTATTCCTCGCTAATTTCCATGAGCGCGACATAGAGTTCCTCATCGCCCGCAACCGGCAGGCCATACGCCTCCGAGCCGGTAATCGTCCACACTCTCCGGACGGCCTTCCCGCCCTTGCCGCTGATTATGTCATTGAACCGAATCGTGTTCAGGCCCTCGGGCACACGGTGCGAAAGCATCGTGAAGGGAAACTCGGCGAGGTTCATTTCGTCGCGACCGATACGCACCTCAAGGCGATCCTCAGTTGCCGGATCGTCCTGCAACATGCTTGTCTGGCGCGTTTTCTCTGGTAACGGCTTGGAACCCATAATCACCCTCGCTGGTCTGGCTCTACCCTTGCGTACTCCCTCCAGCGCTACATATTATCTCGAGTCTGTTGGAGTATTCATCAGCCTGCACGGCTTTTCTCGTTTTTCGCAGATTCGATTCCAGGCACGGGTCTCTTGGAATGCAACTTCCGTGCCATTCGCCATAAGCCCCGCAGCCTCAGGGCTTCGATTAGCGTGTTCTGACACAAGGTGTTGCTTGTCAATTGATGTCTCTGGAGTATTGGTCGCCGACACAGAAATCCCTCTTGTCAAATGAAAAGTAGTGTTGAAATAATGATCCTGGTGTGCAAATGCCTTTTGATGAATGGATGGCAACAACAAACGAGGTGAGCTGTAGTGATGTGAGCGATTGGTGGCCAGGCCAGATTCGCTTGGTTTCTTAGTGTCTTGTTGTTGATTCCATAACAGTCTTGATTCAAGACAGGTTCTAAGACTCCAGGAGCCATTGTGGCACAGGGGCTTATGGCGCTCGATTTGTGCCAAGACACCATAGCCTTGTGTTGCTACACGTCTTTGCGTTTCGCCTACTTGTCTCACCACTCGCCATTCATTGTGCCAGTACGCGGTATTCCAGGTGCCCATCTTGTGTTGGCACACGACTTTCCCCATTGCGCGAACTGCTCCAGCGCCCCCACCGCGTCCGCCTCCAGGAGTATAGACGCACCTGCGCCCACAATACCACATTTTCAGGTGTCCATCATGAGCTTCGAGCACATCATCAATTTCGACGAACACTGGCTCTTGGCCTTTTTCTTGTGCGAGACAACTATATTTCCGGCAACGATTGTCTCTTTACTTGAGCCGGTACACACTATTCCTTGGGTCACCACACTACTTTGCTTGCATGAGATCACTATATGGAGCGCTTATTGGGCGCAACACTGCGGATTCTTGTGCTGGCACACGATATTGTCTGTATCGGCGCACGGTATTTCTGCAGTCGTATGCCTATAGCGTGGTCTGACACAAGATATGCCGCCAGGCACTGTGGCACAATGGCCGAAGACACGCAATACGAGCGGTGAAAAAGCCTCAAGAGAGGGCGGACTGATACTGGAGATGGGGCTACGAGGGAAGGGCAATACAAATGTCCCTCTCCCCTATCGGCGCGGCTCTGGTGGGGTCGTATGAGAGCGCGGCCGCGAGGAACTAAGGAGCAGCGAGAGCCGCATCAGGGGCGGGAAGCCAACAGGCTCTTGTGCTGGCGACCTCTATTCCTCAGCGGGCTCGCCCCACGCGCGGGCGAGTTCGAGCAGCGCCTGCGCAATCAGCTCCGGGTCATAGATGGATATCGCCATCGCCGCCTGCGCGATCTGTGAGCGGTTGGCCTTGATGCCGTGCTCGGTCAAGAGGCGCACGCGGCAGACTTCGAGTTGCTGGAGCATCTGCGCGGGCACGTAGAATGTCACCTTTTCCGTGTCCGGCTGGGGCAGCGTCTGTGGCGGCGCCAGAGTCTGCGAGGCCGCGATGCGGGCGAGGTCGAGTTGGCGCTCTGAGAGCAATGGCTGTGAGCCGGCAAGCGAAGCAGTCGGCTGAGGCACGACCTCAGGCTGCGGCATCTCAGTCTCTGCAGGCTGCGCTTCCTCAGGCGCTCGCCTGGCTCTTCTCTTGCGCGAGGGCTTCTGTGGCTCGGCCGCCTCCTCGGCGTCCTTCACCGTGCTGAAGAAGTCCTCAGCCCCGGGCAGCTTTGGTTTTCTGGCCACGCTGCATGACCTCCTTTGCCAGACTGCGGTACGCCTCCGCCGCCAGCCCGCCAGGATCGTACATCGTTATCGGCAAGTTGGCCGCGGCGGCCTCCTGGAGGCGTATCGTCGTCGGTATCACCGACTGCATCACATCATCGCCGAAACCTTCCCGCACCATTTCGATGACATCGCGGTTGTGTATGGTGCGGCGGTCCTGCATCGTCATCACAATACCGCAGATGCGGAGCTTGGGATTGAGTTCGGCGCGGATACGCTCGATGCTCTGCGCCACCTGCCGCAAGCCGTGGAGCGCGAGAAACGAGGCCTGCTGCGGCACGAGCACCTCGTCCGCGGCAACTAGAGCGCCGACGTAGAGAAGCTGGAGGCCGGGCGGATTGTCGAGAATGAGGTAGTCGTAATCGCTGCGAACACTCTGCAGCGCCTCGGCGACGACGCTGTGGCGCTGCTCGGGGGGCCGCTCCATCAGCAATATCTCCGCACCGGCGAGGTCATTGGTGGCAGGGGCTATGTCCACCCCGGCCAGGGTCGTCTCGCGTATCGCATCTTCCATCCCCACCTCGGGGTCGAACAACGCATCATACACGCTTGCTTCGCCGGGTTCCACGCTGATGCCCAGGTATGCCGAGAGGTCGGCTCGCGGGTCGAGATCAACGAGCAATACGGCGGCCCCGGTTTCGCCAATGGCGGCGGCGAGGTTGAGCGCAGTTGTGGTCTTGCCGACCCCGCCTTTCTGATTGCAGATGGCGATGATACGCGGCATCGCGGGTTGGCTCCCTCGGGAGTGCTTGGTAATACGACGGGCGTGCCCTTGCAAGTGTACCGCAAGACCGCCCGAAAGTAAAGCCGTAGAGCAGTGTTTCAGTAAGGCGGCCCAGCGTTATGGAAGGGATTACCGTAAGACTGTATAGCCGATAGGCCTGTTGAACCGCAAGGCGGTCAAAACGTATTGCGGTACAACGGCTGGAGGGGCCTCAGGAGGCGCTGAAGGGGTAGTGCGGCGTGGGTGGGATAGGGGATGGGTTTGGTGGGGGAGATGTGACGGAAGATGTGGGGGCGTTGCGGGCGAGGGGGATGTGGGAATGTGCGAAGGGATAGCGGCCTAGCGGGAAAACGGTAAGACGGTAAAGAGGCGCAGCGGCAGGTGGGGGCTATGGATTGGGGATGGGCGAGGTGATGCGGGCAGCGAGGTGGGAGAGGTGGTGGCCGGGGCGCGCGTAGAATGTCGGCGTCCCCGCGATGGTGACAGTGAGAGGCTCGGCGGGGTGTTGCTGAAGTGGGAGAAGCTGGCCGGGCGCGATGTTTGAGATGGTGCGCAGAGGGAGACGGAGACGGGCGACCTCAGCAACGATGGGAATCGGGGCGGCGGCGGCGTGTTTGGAGATGGGCCCGGAGAGAGAGATGTTGCGCAGGTGCGAGGTGTGGACGCCGTCGCGTTCGAGGGGGCGGAGAAGGCGTTGGAGGGAGGCTTGCGGGAGGGCGAGGTTGGTTGATGCTGAGTGGTCTCCGATCTGGAAGCGGTAGATGGCGTGGACTATGTCCTGGGCATCAGCGGAGATGTCGAGGTTGGCAACGGTGGAGGCGATGGCGGTGACGGTGGGGGAGAGCTGAGCGAGAGCCGGCCAGGTGAGGGTCCAAGTGCGGAGGATTTCATTGAAGAGGCGGGTCAAGAGAGCGGCCTCGATGGGGGTGGGGTCGTGAGGGAGGACGTCTTCGGTGAGAGCGGGAGCGCCGAGCATCGTGTTGATGAGGAGAACGGCGATACCGGGATCAATCTGCCAGACGCCGGGGGCGGAATGGGGATCCAGGGCGAAGATGACGAGGATGGGGTTGGACGGGAGCCCGCGGATGTATTGGTCGAAGGTTGGATAATCGAGGCCCTCGAAGGCGACGGAAAGGGGGGCGTTGAGATAGGCGGTCAGCGTACGGGAGAGGACCTTGGAGAGGACCGTGCAGCGGTTGGCAAGCTCATGGGTCTGGTCAGGTGAGAGCTGGGTCGCATCGCGGAAGTCGTAGAGGGCCACGGTGGCAGTGGCGTCAGGGTGCGTATCAGCGCGGGCTATGGCCATGGAAGTGACCAGCACGTCGAGCTCTTCCTGGGTAATGAGCGGCTCGTCACTCATGGGTCTTCCCCTTTGGCCGGCAGATGAGCACGAGGGCGCTATTCGACATAGGCAACGTCATCGTAGTCAATGGTTATTTCCCCTTTCTCGTCGAGTTCGCGTGCCAGGGCGGCAAGGCCTGCGCGAGCGTTTTCCACGTCGGCCACGCGGACGGGGCCGAGCGCTTCAATCTCCTCTTCGAGACCCTCTCTGCCGCGCTCGGAGAGGTTCTCGGCGATGTGGGCTTTGCTCTGGTCCTCAAGCCCCTTGACGGCCATAGCGAGATCGCGCGTCTCGGCGGCGCGGAGCACGGTCTGAAGGGCGCGATCGGGAAGGCCGAGCACGTTCTCGAAGGTGAAGAGGTTCTGCTCGATGCGGGCGGCAAGATCGGGGTCGTGCTTTCCCAGATCTTCGAGCAGACTCTGCTGCGTGGGGCGGTCGAGGTTGGTGAGCAGGTCCAACATGAATGAAAAGGTGTCGTTGGGATCGCTGTGCTTATTGTCCGTCTGGGGCGCGAAGGCCTCGTCGAGGCCCTCAGCGAGGGCCTGGAGTGCGCCGGGGGCCAGGGCATGAAGAGTCGCGGCTCTACCGACAATATCGGCGCGGCGCTCTTCGGGGATGTCCTGGAGCACCTCGGCTGCCTTGGCAGGGGACAGTTGGCTGATGAGTACGGCGGCGGTCTGTGGCAGCTCGGCCTCGAGGCGCCGGGCGATGACCGCGGCGTTCATGCCGACCATCTCGCGCAGCTGGTCGAGACCGTCGCCTTGGTGCAGCGTAAGGTCAAGGTCGTTGTCACTGCCCAGAGCCTCAGAGAGTATCTGCTGGGCCATGTCGAGACCGCCGAGGCGCTCGGTCTGCAGGCAGGATGCCGAGAACCCCTGGAGTATTGCCTTGTACTCCTCGGCGCTGATGGCATCGAGGCGAGCGACTTCCTCGGCCAGCGTGCGGACCGTCCCCTCCTTCAGGCGCTTGCACACTGCCGTTGCCAGCTCGGTCCCGAGCGAGGCGACGATGACGGCGGCTTTCTGCAGAGTCTTGTGCGAATCGATAGGCCCATCGGCCACCTGGGTCACCTTCGGTCTGGCATCGCCCTTGGGCGTCAGCTACTGTGGTGAGTGACTACGCGGCCTTGCGTGTCTTGCGCAGCGCCACATTGATGTCAATCTTGCCGAACTGGCTGGATACGGGAACCAGCAACGCGGGACAGAGGGTTGTAACCTGGATACCGGAGCCGTTGATCAGCGACGGCGGCGTGATATCGCACTGGAAGCCGGCGGTCTCGAGGTGTGTAGTCGCATTGCCTGTTATGATGTTGGCCAACTCGCTCAGCGCGCTGGAAGCCAGCTCGTCTATCTCCTTGACGTCTTGATCAAGCATCTGCGAGGCGATCTTCAGCGCCGTCACCTGCGACATCCCGTACAGAGCCACCCCTTCGATGTCACCGCTGACACCGAGCAGCGTCGAGAGCTCCTGAGTGGTGAAGGTGTTGCCATCCCGCAGCGTCAACTGGCCCCGCTCCGGAGAGGCGCTGACTACTTGCGACAGAACGGTGAAGGTTGCTCGGACGAAGGGCTCGATGAACTCTACTTGCATTGAGCCGGCGCTCCTCAGGGATGGCATTGTCAGAATCAGCGTGCCGCCAGACGGCTAGCAGGCACCGTCGAGGTGCCAGCAATTTAGGTGCCAATGCGGGGGCGCGGGGAGAAGCCGTGCCTACCGAAGTGTCGCGCAACTTAGGGGGAGTCGTCTCAAGCGGCCGCGGAGAGCAGGCGCTGGACTATCTCAAGGACCTTCTCCGGCTCGAACGGCTTGACCACGTATTCGCAGGCTCCGGCCTTGACCGCCTCGAGTACCATCTGCTGCTGCCCCAGCGCCGAGCAGATGACCACCTTCGCCGAAGGGTCTTTCTCGATGATCGCTTTGGGCGCGCCGATCCCGTCAAGGCCCGGCATCGTGATATCCATCAGCACCAGGTCGGGCTTCTCGGCCTCATAGGCGGCAACGCCGGCCTCGCCGTCCGGGGCCTCACACGTCTGATAGCCGACGCCATCGAGAATACTGCACAACATCTTGCGCATGTAGAGGGCGTCGTCAACGGTCAGTATCTTGGCAGACATCGCCGCAGTCTCCTTGCCAATATGGGCGCGAGGTCATAGTCGGGCCGCTGAGTATAGCCGAGTGCCGCGACACTCGGACCGCCACGGCTGACTGTGTGATTATCGGCCTTCGCGCGCCATTCCTTGAGTTCCAATAATCTTTACGAGCGATTTTCTAAAGCCGCCTCGGCCTCCCGCCGATACTATCTCTACGTAATCCCTTCAGACCTAGTACCAGTGCCCGCTGTCGAATGGGGGAGAGGAGGTATGCCCCGCCCCCCTTCACACTTGCACTCCCAGCCGCAATCGCGATTTCGGACAGAGCCCGGCCCTCATAACCACCGCGTTCACCCTAAGGAGCGCCTGAATCACCATGTTGCGAATGGAAACTGTAGTGGCCCCGAATGCCTCCCCCGCTGTTCTCCCCCAGGTTGTTGCACAAAGCGCCCTTCTGGAACTGGCGGCCCTCGAGCTTGAAGAGAAAGTCAAGGAAGAGCTGGAGGAGAACCCCGCCCTCGAATTCAAGAACGAAACGCTGCCGCCGATTGACTACTTACCGGCGCCGAATCTTCCGCGTGGCCCGGCCGGCCGGGACGACGCCCACGGCTCCGACGCATGGGCCAATCTGGCGGATACCTACACACTCCGGGACGACCTCAAGCGCCAGTTCCGCGCCCAGAATCCCAGCGACCACTATCCCATCGGCGAACTTCTCATCGAGGCCATAGACGAAGACGGCTATCTGGCCATTTCTGTCGAGGAGGCCGCGGAGACCCTCTGCGTCGCCTGCGCGGAAGTCGAGCAGGCACTCGACGCCATCCACGATCTTTCTCCGTGCGGCCTTGGCGCTCGCAGCCTCGTCGAGTGTCTCCGGCTGCAACTGGAATGCCTTGAGCCATCTCGCCTCCCCGAGGGTGTAGAAGCCGTCATCGAAGCCATGCCGTACCTCAGCGAACAGTCTCTCCGGGGCGCTGCGAATTGCATCACCGAACTGAAGGCGATGACGAGACTCTCCCCCTCCCGGCTCCGCAGCGCACTGGAATTCATCCGCAAGCATCTCTCTCCCTATCCCGGCCGCGCCTTTCACGAGCCCTGGGAAGGAGCGAAGCACGAAACCCAGTACGTTTACCCCGATGTCGTGCTCTCGCTGGGGCTGGAAGATGACATCATCATCTCGATACCCCAGTCGGAGCGGCTCGCATTGCGCATCAGCGGCGCGTACCAGCGGCTTGACAACCAACTACGCGCTGCCTGTATTCGCACCCGCGACGAGCGCCTCAAAGACGCCCGCAGGCAAGTGCGCGAGGCCCGCCAGTTCATCGAGAATCTCACCCGCCGATATCGCACCACCTATCAGGTCATGAGCGCGATTATTGACCGGCAGAGCGAGTTCATCCGCAGCGGCCCCGCACACCTCAAGCCGCTCAGCAAGAAGGAGATCGCACAGAGCATCAGCATCCATGAGGCCACAGTCTGCCGCGCAACTAAGGGCAAGTATGTCCTGATGCCTGACGGGCGGCTGGAAGAGATAGACATATTCTTCGATGACGCCCTGCCAGCGAGGAGCCTGATTCGCCGGCTGGTCAACTCCGAGGACAAATTGAAGCCGCTGTCGGATCGCCGCCTCCAGGACGAGCTCTGCCGGCGCGGCTTCGACCTGGCCCGCCGCACTGTCACCAAGTACCGCCTCCAACTCGAGATCCCCTCGGCGAGCCGCCGCCGGGCGGCATAGCCCGCAGCGGGCGTCGCCTGTCAGTGCTGTTTGCCGCGATGTCGTAGTGGAGGGCCCGGCCGACGGGCGGAAACGTGGCTTCCCCAGGGAGACCGGCCCGCGCAAGAGACGACCCCACCAGGACCCACATCACTGGCACACCTATTGCAGTGTATCGCATGACCAGAGTGGGGGATGGGGGAGAGCCGCGCGGGCACCCACGCCGGAGGCGTAGGTCAGGCGTCCAGCCTGACGGCGTTGGCAGCCCCACGGAATCGCAGATGCGCGCAGAAAGCGCAGGAGAAAAAATGGCGCAACGAGCCATGTTGTCAGACATCACTGTTGCCGCGCTGGCAAAGGGCCTCGATGGCGCTTATGCTCGCCAGCTTGCCATCGGTGACAATCTGGCGAATGTCGAGACGCCCAACTACCAGGCGAAGCGAGTGAGCTTCGAGGCCAGTCTCCGCGCGGCCATCGGTGCCGAGAGGTCCGCCCGGGGCGCTGGACGCGGCCGCAGGCGCATCGAAGACGTCCTCCCGCACGTGCAGCGCACCACCGCCACCTGGAGGCGGGATGGCAACACGGTGGATCTCGAGACTGAGATGGTCGCGATGGCAAAAACCTCGCTGCACTACCGGATGCTGTCGCGACTGATGGCCAAGAAGTTCCGCATGATGGCGCGGACGCTGAACGGGGGCGGTGGCCAGTGAGCATCTTTCGGGCTATGGACGTGAGCGGCAGCGGCCTCCGTGCGCAGCGTGTGCGCATGGACACCATCGCCGAGAATATCGCCAACGCCGAGACTACGCGCACCGCCGAGGGCGGCCCCTATCGCCGCCTGCGAGTGCTGGTAGCGCCCGCCGATGACAGCAGCGGCGGCGTCCAGCTAGTCGCCGTCATGCCCGATGAGGGCCCCCTGAAGCAGGTCTATGACCCGTCCCACCCGGATGCCGACGAGCAGGGCTACGTGCAGATGCCGAACGTGGATATCGCCACCGAGATGGTGGACATGGTGACTGCCAGCCGGGCCTACGAAGCCAATGCGAAGGCACTCGCGATGGCACGGGCGATGGTGCGGGACGCCATAGACATTCTCACCTGATGACAACTATGCACAAGCTCACTATCCACTTCTTCCACAAACTTATCCACAACTCACCACACGAAGCTCAAGCATCACCTCCACCGCCGTCGCCGCATCAGTAGTCTCCAGCCACCGCCACTCACCTGCCGGAATCCGGGACCAGGAGTAAGAGCATGCCGATACGCCCCGTGCAAACAGATGCCAGGCTCCTTGAGAGCGCAATGCCTGCCGGCGGTTCGGGGTCGCTTGAGAGCCGGCCCATCAGGCCTCTGGAGCCGCTGTCTCCGGGCGGGCCGACAACTCGAACCGACAGCGCGGAGACGGGGAGCAACACCTTCGGAGACCTCCTTCACGGCGCGTTGCGGCAGGTCAATGAGCTCCAGGTCGAGGCCGATCACCAGGCGGAGCTGCTGGCCACCGGCGAGGCACAGAACCCGCATGACGCTGTCATCGCCATGGAGAAGGCTGATCTGGCGCTGCAACTGACCATCAGAATCACTGAGAAGGCCCTCTCCGCTTATCAGCAGGTCAGCCAGATACAAATCTAGATAACTGACGGCGGGGGCGTACCCCGCTTTACATCAACGGCATGAAAGATCAGATTTCGGAAATATGGGCGCGTTTCGATACTCGCCAGCGCTGCACCGTAGTCGCACTCGGCCTCCTGACTGCTGTAATGCTCGGATTGGTCGCGCGCCGCTCGCTGCAGCCTGATTGGGCGCTGCTTTACGGTGGCCTACAGCCTGAAAGCGCCTCTGCGATCGTCGAAGAACTCGGCTCCCGGAATATCCCCTACAGCCTCAGCCGCCAGGGCACTGCAGTCATGGTCGAGAGGACCCGCCTCTACGAACTCCGCCTCGAACTGGCCGGCAAGGGCCTCCCCAACAGTACCGGCGTCGGCTTTGAGATATTCGACCGCACCTCTTTGCCCGGCACCGAGTTCTCCAACCACGTCAATATGCAGCGCGCGCTGCAGGGCGAACTCAGCCGCTCCATCAACTGCATTGACGAGGTCGTCGCCTCACGCGTCCATCTCGTCCTGCCTAAGGAGTCGCTGTACGGGGAGAACGCACAAGCCTCCGCCTCCGTGGTCTTGAGCCTCCGCCCCGGCGCCCGCCTTGCCCAGCGCCAGGTGCAGGGCCTGGTCAACCTCGTCGCCGCCGCCGTCGAGGGCCTCAAGCCTCAAGCCGTCATCGTCGTTGACGCCGGCGGCAATATCATCTCCTGCGGCGATGAAGACGGCCTCGGGCGCGGTCAGATGACCTCCGCCCAACTGGACACCACACAGGCCTTCGAAGAAAACCTCCGCGGCGAGCTCCAGTCCATGCTCGATGCCGTCATCGGGCCCCACAAGGCCATAGTGAGAGTCCAGGCAGAACTGGATTTCGACACCGAGCAGGTGCAGTCGGAGACATACACGGAACCGCTCGGCGCGAATCAGGGCCTCACCTCGGCTCACATCGTCGAGGAGACCTACGAGGGCGGGGGCACACCCGGCGGAGTTGGCGCAGGCATCTCGGCTAACATGCCGGGCGGGATGATGTCGGGTACGCCTTCTGCCGGCGGCAAGTACCTCTCCCGCGAGGAGACCCACAAGTACGAGCTGTCGCGGGAACTCGTCGAGAAGACTATCGCCGCGGGCACGCTCAAGCGCCTGACTGTCGCCGCCATCGTTGATCAGGAGACGGCCTCTGCAGACGTCGCCAAGGTCAAGGAACTCCTCGAAGCCGCCTCCGGATATGACGAGGCACGCGGCGACAAGCTCGTCATCCAGACCATGGCGATTGCCGCCATAAAGATTGCTGAAGAATCGGAGAAGGAGGCGGAAGAGGCTGCAGCGGCTCAGAAACGTCAGGAGCAACTTGGCATGATGGCGCACTACGGTTCCGGGCTGCTGGCATTCATCGTGCTCGGCGCTGCGATCCTCTTCGGCTCGCGCCAGGTGCGCAACGCCGTCGCCGCCGTCAGCCTCCCCGCTCAGACGCCACCGGACGGCGCGCCTCCGCAGTCACAGCAGGCCGCCGGCGCCTCGTCCGTGCCGCACTTGCCCGCCTCAGCGCAGCAGCCTGCGGACACGGCGGCGGCCCGCCGCGTGCAGGAGGGTGCGGTCCTCGACGCGGGCAAAGCCGCCGGCCTATCCAACGAGGAGCTCACACAAATCGTGCGCAATATGGCCACCGAGCGCCCCGAGGCCGTGGTCAAGCAGCTGGAGCTCTGGCTCAGCGGCAAGGAGTAGCGGCGCAAGCTGGACTGTGCCCGGGCTCGGCTTACAACCAGATGGTTGATAATGAATTGGCGCAGGCTGAGCAGACTGCTGGTAATTGCGTTGGCGGTATTCGGGGGCATAGCCCTGGCTGCCGTTGTGCTAATCGCACTGTGCGGTCCGACGCTGAGTACTCAGCGGCTCGTGGCGTTCTTCACGACTATGTTCGCAGTGACCGGCGCGGCAGTGACTGTTGCGGTTCTGGTTGTCACTGACCGTGGCTAGTACCTACTGGCTTACTCAGGCCTCCAACATGCCTCGGACAACCAACATGGCAACGGACCAGCATACCACACAGAACTCGCGTGACAGCGGCGACGCGGAGCATTTCCAGCCCCGCCACCTCGCTGTCGGCGTGGACGATGCGGCCTGCGCCGAGGCGACACGCTTCCAGCCGTGCGTTCTGGGTGAGGTCATCGAGCCGGGCGCAGACCCGAGCGCGCAGCAGTCCGGCCGGCCGGGATTCCTGGAGGCGCACCAGCAGGCCGAGCACATCCTCGAAGAGGCCCGCCGGCAAGCCGACCACCTCCAGCAGGAAACCCAGGACCAGATCGAGATACTGCTGCTGCGACGCGCCGGAGAGGAAACCGAGGCCGTCCGCCGGGAGCAGACTGCGCGCTTCGAGCAGGCCGCCCATGCGCTCATCGAGCAGTTCCGCCAGGATGCCGGCGCCGCGCTCGAAGAACTCTCCGCACAGGTGGCGGAGCTGGCGGCCGGCATCACCGCAAAGATCATCCACCGCCACATCGCCGCCGATGACCGCATCGTGCTCGATATCGTCTCAGAGGCGCTCGGGCGGCTCGCTGACATCAGTCGCCTGCGAATCGTCATCAATCCCGCCGACGAGCCGGCCATCGCGGAGCACCGCGACGAGCTGCTGGCACAGGTCTCCGGCCTCGACGGGCTCGACATCGTCACTGACGCGGACGTCGAGCGCGGCGGCTGCCTCCTTGACAGCGACCGGGGCGAGGTTGACGCCCGCCTCAGCTCCCAGCTCGAGCTTATCTGGAAGCGCGTCTCGGCAAGCGATGTGCTGAGAAAGACGGCGTGAGCGAGGCCATGAGCGAAAACGAAATCGCTCGGCTGGTCGGCGACATTGACACCATCCGGCGCATCGGACGCGTGAGCCAGACGATCGGCCTCGTCATCGAGTCCGACGGCCCGCCGGCGCGTATCGGCGAGCTGTGCCGCATCTTCCCCTCACCCGCCGCCACACAGAGAGCGCCGGATACCGAAGGCCGTGCGGCGACGCCGATCCTCGCCGAAGTCGTCGGCTTTCGCCATGACAAGCTGCTCATGATGCCGTTCGGCGACACCGAGCAGATCTGCGTCAACAGTGAGGTCGTGCCCACGGGCAAGCCGATGCGCCTGGAGGTCAGCGAGGCGATGCTCGGACGAGTGCTCGACGGCCTCGGCCGCCCCATAGACGGTATGCCCCTGCCCGCCGGCGGTGAGTCGTATCCCATCACCGCACCGCCGCCGCCACCGATGACCCGCCGCGCCATCAGCGAGCCGCTGCCGCTCGGCATCCGCGCCATTGATGCGCTCATCACCTGCGGCAAGGGGCAGCGCCTCGGCATCTTCTCCGGCTCCGGCATCGGCAAGTCAACGCTCCTGGGCATGATCGCGCGCAACACCGGACGGACCGCCTCCGCCGCCGATGTCAATGTCATCGCACTCATCGGCGAGCGCGGCCGCGAGCTCCGCGAGTTCATTGACCACTCGCTGGGACCCGAAGGTCTGCGCCGCTCGGTGGTTGTCGTCGCAACCGGGGACAGACCGCCTCTGGTACGCCTGCGCGGCGCCTATGTCGCCACTGCCATCGCCGAGTACTTCCGCGCCCGGGGGGCCGATGTCCTGCTGATGATGGACTCGGTGACGCGCTTCGCATGGGCGCAGCGGGAAGTCGGCCTCGCTGTCGGCGAGCCACCGACGCGTGGCGGCTACACGCCCTCGGTCTTCGCCAAGCTGCCGCAACTCCTGGAGCGCTCCGGCATGGGCGAGACCGGCTCCATCACCGGCCTCTACACGGTGCTGGTGGACGGCGACGACCTCAACGAACCCGTTGCTGATGCGGTCCGCAGCACTCTCGACGGCCATGTGGTACTCTCACGCGACCTGGCGACCCGCAATCACTACCCGCCGATTGACGTGCTGGAGAGCGTGAGCCGCCTGACGCCGCGCATCTGCACTCCGGAGCAGCTTGAGGCTGCCGGCGCGGTCCGCAAGCTCATCGCCGACTACGACGAGGCGGAGGACCTCATCAACCTGGGCGCTTACGAGCATGGCTCGAACCCCGACGTGGACGCCGCAATTCGCCTCCGCCAGCCGCTCCTGGACTTCCTCCAGCAGTCCTCCGCCGACACCGCCGACTACGCCGCGACCCTCACCCGCCTGCAGCAGATCCTCGCCGCGTAGCTCGCCGCTCTCGTCCCCGGGAAGCCATCCTCCTGCGCGCGGCCGCAAACCGTCCGCCACCCGAGTCTCTCTCGCCGTTGGCTTTGGGTCGTCCCTCTTGCTATACTGAGTCGGAAAGGGCTTTCAGGCATGACGCAGAAATGATACAATGATAATCCACTTCATGTATCGCTCTTCAGTTTGCTCTATCGAGGGGAGGGTGAAATGGCTCCGCCCGACAATCCAAGTGAACTACAAGCCCCGCTAGATCTCGCCAGCGACAGGTTCAGACTTGCGCCGAGGCAACAGCGATTGTATGAGATGCTGGCAGATAAAGATTCTCGCCTGGCGAACCATTACTTCGGTGCCGCCATGGTACTAAAGGACAGATCAAATCCCGCTGGGCCATATATGGCTGCATACATCGGCCGCGACATACTCGGCCAACTTGGTCGCTACCTGCGGCTCGAGGTTCCAGGAGCAAGCGGCCCAACGCATATTCGCCTCTCGCACAAGGGGTTCCCGGATCACTCCGCGGCACCAAGTTGGTACCGCATGCGTGATATGGTATTGAACTTAGCGCCCGCCACCACGGATATCCAGCAATTGTTGAAGACGTTGGAGAACACCCTCTACGTTGAGAGCGAAGCCCGCGCGAAGAAAAAAGACCAAGTTGCTGTCGTCTTGGGCAGTTCGCCTGACGATCCCGCTGCAAAACAGTGGGTCGAGATCGGGAATGAGTTGTCATCGATCGCGCATCTGCGCGATCCCGACCAGGACTGGCCGACGATCGGCGAAGCGCGCTTGTCGTTCTCAAGGATGGAGGATGCCCTGATAGCGCGACTCGCGCCGTACTACGAGGGTATCGCTGCCATCGACAGGCTCCTTGAGGTACACAAGCCGACGGCAGAACACATCCAAGACCTCACGCTCGCAGCCGCAACGCGAGATGACAGAGAGTACTTCTTCAACAAGCTCGGCAACCCGGATTGGCTGCCACTCTTGCATGAGGAGCGGTTCTTCGGGCACCCACCCCCAGCTATCCACAACGAGGAAGACAATACTATTGCATACGATATCTGGCCCGAGAGCCAATGTCTCGCGCGTCTCGCCGGGGATGCACCTGATATTGTCTTCCCCATCATCAAAGTTCTAATCGAGGAGAAAGCCATAGACAACGGACGCATATTGGGTGATTTCATAGATGCGGCTGTGGCAATGCCTCCACAGTACGCTGCACAGATCGCGGCGCACGTTCCCAACTGGCTCAAGGACCCCCAGCCTTTCTTCTTCGGCCGCAAACTCGGGGGCCTGATCAGTAAGCTGGCAAATGAAGGCGAACCGCAGGCCGCGTTAGACTTGGCTGAGATTGTACTGCAACTGCACGGACCCCAACCGACGACGCCAGCAACCACCCAACAAGCCCATGATAGGCCTGCTCCTGTGGGCCGAATCGACCCACATGCCTATGAGGCCCTCCTCGATGACCACTATCCGGATGTTGTAGATGCCTGCGGGATGTCAGCGCTGGAAGTGCTATGCAGTCACCTTGAGCAGGCATTGAAGATAGAGGGGCGCGACCAAGATCCCCCCAACGACTTGTCCTACATCTGGCGGCCTGCCATCGAGGAGCATCCACAGAACCTTAAGCATTCCATCAAGGATCATCTCGTTGATGCGGTGCGGGATGCAGCTAAGCAGATCATTCGGGTAAAGCCTGCGCAGGCCGCCGCCGTACTGGACTATTTGCACGATGGGCCTTTCAATATCTTCCGTCGAATAGAGCTTCATATCCTGGCTGAGAGCCCGGACACAGATCCAGACCGCGCGGCCCAAAGGCTTTGTGACCGCTCCCTCTTCGATAATAAGCAGGTACGCCACGAATACTACATGCTCTCCCAGGCGTTCTTCGGCACACTAAGCGAGGACGACAAGCAGACCATACTCGTATGGATTGCTGCCGGGGACCCGGATAGCGAGTGGAGCAAGGAGTGGTATAAAGAGGGAACCGGAGAGGTTCCCAGCGAGGAGTTGGTTGAGCAATGGCAAGCCGACTGGAGGCTCGCACGACTACACCCCATGCGCGAGTTACTATCTTCAGATTGGCACCAGCGCTACGACCAATGGGTAGCTGAATACGGAGACCCGGACCATCCCGAGCTCCTACACTATAGGATCACATTTCGCGGCCCTACTAGCCCTAAGAACAAGGTCGAGCTACTGGCGATGACGCCGGATGAGGTTATTGCCTTCCTTGCCAGCTACACCCTCGATTCTGATGAGCACATGGGACCTTCGCCAGAGGGACTGGGCCGCGAATTGGCGGCGGCTGTGAAGGATGACCCCGCCAGCTTTGCAGAACATGCCCTGGGTTTCCGTGACCTCAACCCCACCTATGTAAGGTCCCTCCTCAGCGGCCTCCAGGATGCGTGTAAGGAAGAGAAAGCTTTCTCCTGGGAGCCCGTGCTTGAGCTCTGTCACGATGTAGCCGCAATACCCTCGCCTGAGAAAGAGGCCGACGGCCACCCTGATGAGGATCCCGATTGGACATGGTGTCAGGGCCAGATCCCTACCCTCCTGCAAGCAGGCTTCAACCAGGGAGACAGCGAGATACCCTTTGAGTATCGGGAGCAGGTTTGGGAGTGCCTGGAGCCGTTGACCCGGCACATAGAGCCGACCCCTGAATACGAAGCCCGCTATGGCGACGATAACATGGATCCGCCAGCCCTCGCTATCAACACTGTGAGGGGCAAGACGCTGCAGGCCGTGCTCTGGTACGGCGTATGGTGTGCCCGTTATCTAGACCCAGACCATGAACGGCGGCTGGCGTCTGCCCTGCTTCAGGAGGAACTCCCTGAGGTGCGCGAGGTCCTCAACGAGCACCTGGAGTTCGCGACAGAACCATCGCTCGCAGTGCATTCGCTCTATGGCATGCACTTCCGACTGCTGCTGTGGCTGGACCGTCGCTGGACTGAAGAGAATATGGACCAAATATTCCCCAAGAGTCCCGAGCGCTCAGACAAGCGACAAGCCGCGTGGGAAGCGTATATTAGCTTCAACCGCGTCTATTCCGATATCGCAATAATGCTCCATGACGAATACCAATTCGCATTGGGCGTAGCCGAGCAGCGTGTTGTCCAAGGATTAGATCCCTCTGACGCAGACAACAAGCTCGTTGAGCGCATAATGGTGCTTTACTTAGTCGGACAGCAAGAGATCAACGGCGAGCTCGTGTCGCGCGTTTTCCAGAATCTGTCCGAGAAACTGCGTGCCCACGCCGTGCAGCTTGTTGGCAGGTTCTTTGGCGACGTCGGCTCCACCATTCCCAAGGATCAGGAGTATCAGTTGGAGCGCGTGCTCGCGCTATGGGAATGGCGACTAGAGCAACTAGGTGACAGACAGGAGGACCCCAACGCCCAGGAGGAATTGGAGGCGTTCGGCTGGGTGTTCACGATACATGTACTGGCCCCGAAGCGTTCATTGGACTTGATGCTGCGCACATTGACGATGACTTCTGGCAAGACGGAATGGGATAATGGCGTGGTAGAGAGACTTGTCCATATGGCAGACAAGTACCCTCTGTCAGCAGTCAAGATTCTCTACATGATGGTGGCGCGGGACGTAGACGGGTCGGATCTCTGGGCTGCTTACTTCGACGGCCGCCCCTTACTGGAAGCGGCCTTGAAATCCGGAAATGATGAAGCCAAAGAAGTAGCATGTCGGTGCATCAACGAGCTTGGCAAGAAGGGCATTCACGAATTCCGTGGCCTGTACGAGTTCTACTGCAAGGCAGAGGCATAGCCACAGCCTCCGCCATGTTCCACACTAGGGGAGGCGACCGTTCATGCGCATCATCGCCGTTGGTTTGGTACTTGTGGGGTTATCTCTGCTGAGGGCCCATGCTGATGGGCAGTACCAGTTCGAGAAGCTCGGCATTCCGTGTACGATCAAGGAACTCTCCTTCCGGCTTGTCACCCAGGACCCCGACGGCTACTACATCGCCTGGACGCGATACGAGGGGCCGCTGAGGCGCGCGCTGCTCGGCGTCCGCATTGATACCGGCGAGATGATATGGGTGGATGTAGGCAAGTACGGCTTCACTCACTTAGTGCCGGTCGTCGGCCGCGATGGCAATATCTACATCTACGCCGGCAACCCCGCTCATTTCCTCAAGTACGACATTACCACGCGCGAGCTTGTGGACCTCGGCTGCCCGGCGAAGCCCGCCCACTATTTTGGCGGCGGCGCGCTGGGCCCTGACGGCAAGTTCTACATGGGCAGCTACCCAGCGACCCACCTGGTACGCTGCGACACCAATACCGGGGAGATCGAGAGCCTTGGCCGCATCGCGGAGGACCCGCTGGAGTGCTACATCTGGCCCAGCCTCGTCATCAGCGACGACGGCGTCGTCTATTGCCCGGTCGGGCACCATCACGCGGAGCTATGGGCCTACGATACGAAGACTGACACCAAGCAGCAGATTCTGCCCGAGGCGTTGACCGAGGCGCAGGGCTGCCCTACTGTCTGGCTCGGCAAAGACGGCCAGGTCTATGGCAAGGCTGGAAGCACCAGCTTCCTCTGCCGGCCCGACCGCATCGTCACTGACGCCGAAATCCTCGGCATATCCTACCATCGGAGGCTGCCGATGACGGCCGGCGACAAGCAAGTCGGCGCCATCAACGCTGAGGGCAAGCTGGCCCTCACCGATGTCAAGACCGGCGAAGAGACGTTCCTGCAGACTGATTACGAGGGCAAGCCGTTGAAGATATACTGTGCCGGTCCGGAGCGTGATGGGAAGATCTGGGGCGGGACGCTTTTCCCTTCCATGAGCTTCTCCTACGATATAGCCGCCGGCGAGTTGACCGACTACGGGCGCATTGCTACCGGCGCGTGCCAGGTCTATGACATCATCAACCTGCCCCAGGGGCTGCTCATGGGCAGTTACACCGGCGCGTATATGGACCTGTGGGACCCCGAAAAGCCGCTGGAAAAGGGCGTCAATCCCTACCGCTTTCAGCGCAATCCGACCCAGGAGCGCCCCGTGCAGTGGGCGGCGGGGCCAGATGGCTGCGCTTACACGGGCACCGTCCCCATCAAGGGCCGCCTTGGCGGGGCGCTGGCGAAGGTCAATCCGCAGGATAAGTCCGTCACGTGGTTTGTCAACATCGTGGAGAGCCAGAGCATTATGTACTGCGCGCCGGTGGCGGCGACCGGGGAGCTGATTTGCGGGAGCTCGATCCAGGGCGGCTCGAGTGCAAAGCCCACGGAGAAGGAGGCATACGTTTTCCTGTGGGATTGTGCGGAAGAAGAAATCACGCATCTGGCGCAACCCGTGGCCGGGACGAGGGGTTACGGCCGGCTGGTGAGCGCCAGAAACGGTATCGTCTATGGCCTGGCAGGGGCGCAGTACTACGCCTTCGATCCGGTGAAGCGTGAAACTATCTTCGTCGGCGATCTGCCTGTCAAGGGGACATATTTCCCGAGCTTGAGCGATGAGCCGGTGGGGGAGAAGGGCCTCATCTATGGCCTCGGCGAGGATGCGGTA
>JAUWOG010000223.1 GCA_030612305.1 Armatimonadota bacterium
TCGGCCTTCCCACATCTTTATCTGCCCGAATGGCATCATCTCCCCTCCTCTTTCCGGGCTGTCAATTGCCCTGTCTCATCACCCCTTACCTTCTCCGTAGCAGGTCACACTCCCCTTCGCGCGGCCGCAGCCTCAAGTACCGGCCCATCGAATACATGCAGAGTGATGCCCATGCACGACATCATCAGCGTTGGAACCGCAACCGAGGACGTCTTCGTCGGCGCTCGCGACATGAAGCTCATCTCCGTCCGCGACGTGGATGCCGAGACGTCCTACATTGCTTTCGAACAGGGAGCCAAGATCCCAGTCTCCGACATCTTCATGGCCACCGGCGGCGGCGCGACGAACACTGCCGTGGGTTTCGCGCGCCTCGGCCTCGACAACGCCATCATCTGCAAGGTCGGCGATGATGACGCGGCCGAACGCATACTCAGTAAGCTCCAGCGTGAACATGTGGACATCACCGGCGTGGTCAGCACACCCGACCATTCCACCGGCTACTCAGTGATCCTCACCTGCTTCACCGGCGATCGCACGGTCCTCGTTCACCGGGGCGCAAGCACTCACCTCCGCGAAGAGGACATTGACTGGGATGTACTCGCCTCGGCGCGGTGGATATATCTCTCATCAATGTCGGGGGACAGCGCGCCGCTCTTCGAGAAGATCGCTCTTCACGCCCGTGACAATAGCGTCAAGCTGGCGATAAATCCGGGCAGTGCCCAACTCCGCGCCGGCCTCTCCCGGCTCGGCCCTGCACTGCAGGCATCACACATCATATTCGTCAACAAGTCGGAAGCCTATCACCTGGCCGAGGTCGAACCCAGGCGCGGTAAGGCTGATGAAATGGAGGTCCTGCGCACTCTTCACGGAGCGGGGTGTGACATTGTCGTCATGACCGACGGACGCAACGCTACCGAAGCCTACAACGGGACCGCACACTACACGGTCCCGGTAATGGAGGTCGAAGAGAAGTCCACACTCGGCGCGGGCGACGCCTTCGCATCCGCGTGCACTGCTGCTCTCTTGCGCGGCATGACGCTGCGCGAGGCTCTCCGCGCAGGCACCATCAACGCTGCAAACGTCGTCCGCTACCTCGGCGCCAAACGCGGCCTGATGACATGGGACCAGCTACAGGACACCGTCGCGACCCATCCCCTCAAGCTCCCGGAACGCCACACCTGACCCGACGACCCAGTGACCACACACGCAACTCCCTCGGCGCTCCCCGACTGCAGCACTCCCCTACGCGCCGCCTACGTCCTCGGCGATATCACCAGGACGCGGCGTCTGCCCTCGCCCTCGCTGTAGGTTTCTACCTCCGGGTCGTCCCGCAGCGTCATGTGGATGATGCGGCGCTCGTAGGGATTCAGGTCCGGCAACACGACTTCCTGCTCGCTTTCCTTGGCCTCGGCGGCATACGAGCGCGCCATGTCCTCGGTCTCCTGCGTGTGGTGCTCGCGGTAGTTCTCCGCGTCCAGGACGACGCGTGCGCCGTCGTCCCTCCCCTTATTCGCAGCGATCGCCACGATCAACTGCAGGGCGTGGAGCGTCTCCCCATCTCGACCAATCAACATGCCCGGCTGGTCACCGCTGATCTCCAGCCCTATCTCCCTGTCCTCGACCCCTGTCACCTCTACACTGACATCGCCCACACCCATCAACTGCACGATATCTGAAGCCGCTTCCTGCGCCTTGGCGGCTATCTCAGCCAGCACTTCCTCGCGGTCCGCGGACAACTCCTCGGTTGCCTCTGGCACCGCTTCCTCGCTGACTTCCGCCGCCACTACTTCCGCCACAACTGCTTCCTCCGCCGCTTCTTCCTCCGCCTCAGGCGCTACCTCTTCTTCCGCGGTCTCGGCTGCGTTGTCCTCCTCCTCCGTCACTTCCTCCGTCTCAGCCCGAAGGGTCGCCCTCACGCAGTATTCGCCGCTCCGAAACAGGCCCGCAACGGCCCCGGGCCGCTTCAGTACCTTGAATTCGACTTCCTCCTCACCCACGCCGAGTTGCTCGACTGCCGCTCGCTTTGCCTCATCCAGCGTCTTGCCCGCCGCTTCAACAGATTTCATCTCACATGTCCTTTTCGCGTGTCTATGTTGAGTAGCTTGCAGGCCTTGCGGCGGGCCGATTGGCCCTCTCGCCGACCCTCAAAGCTACCTACGATTTATTGCTCTTCGAGCCGCTCTTGTCCGCTTTCCGCGTCTTCTTCCCCGCCTTTTCCGCCTTCACTTCCGCATAGCTCTTGCGTGTCCCCTGTCCGTCGTCCCCGCTCGCATCGCCTTGCTCCTCTTTCTTGCCCAGCATGTTCACCATGCCCGCAACGAAGCCCTTACCACCCTTCTTCGCCACCGGCACCGGCGCATCGCCCGCGGCAGGGGCCCGCGTGTTGTACAGGTGCTGCTCGAGGAAATAGATCACATTGCTGGCCAGCCAGTACAGAATGAACGCCGCCGGGAAGGTCTGGAAGAAGAAGAAGAACATCACCGGCATCATGTACGTCATCATCTGCTGTTGCTGCGCCTGTTGCGGGTTCATCGCCGCCGTCGGCTGCATCTTCTGCGTCAGCTTCTGGAAGAAGATCATGCTGATCGTGTACGCCACCAGCAGGATCATATCCGGCCCGGCCAGATTCTCCACCCAGAAGAACCGCGCTCCGTCGAATTGCCAGATATAGGCCCGAATCCCCCGGTACAACATTATCAGAATCGGGAACTGAACCAGCATCGGCAGGCAGCCACCAAGCGGATTCACACCGTGGCTCTGGCACAGCTTCCAGAACTCCTCCTGGAACTTCTGCTTGTCATCTACGTGCTTCGCCTGCAGCGCCTTGATCTGCGGCTGCAGGTTCTGCATCGCACGCGCTGAGTCCAACTGCTTCCGCGTCAGCGGCAGGATCATCAGACGCACGACGACGGCCATGAGGATGACGCCCAGAGCCAGATTCCCCATCGCCACCCTCACGAAGAAATCAACCACCCGGTACCAGAAGCTGTCTTTGTTCAGAGCGTCCAGGACCGGGCCGATTGTCGCACGCAGCGGCCTCTGCTCCCATTTCCCAGTCGCTGCGCTAGCTGCGTCCACCGGCTCCCACGTTACGTACCCGTTGTCACCATTCTTACACAGCGTCCCGAACTGGTTCCAGATGTGGTTGTACAGCTTCTTCCCCCGCGCACTATCGTCAAGCTCGGCTATAGTCAGACGCGCGGCCCGCTCCAACGCGAAACCGCTGTACACCGACTTCGACGCATGGGCCGCGTTCCCAGCCGCCTCGTAATTATCCACCGCCTCCTCGTACTCGCCCTCCATCTCATTGATGCGGGCAAGACGCAGCAGCGTCAGCCACCCGCTCACCTCCAGCTTGGTCGCGTGGATGCCCGGTTCCGGCATATCCCCGGCACCCTCGGCAAGTCCCACCACCAACGCCGGCACCCCTGCCAGAGCCACATCCCCGAACCCGCGCGGCTTCACTCCCCCGCCCAGGCTTATCACCAACTCCCCCTCGCCGGCATACAGCTTCCCGCCACCATCCTCATCCGCAGTGTACAGACCCACGACCGTCACCGTCTCGCCCTGCAAGTCCCCCAGGTTCTCCACTATCCCGTCAACCGTTATGTTGAGCACTCCGTTCGACCCGCCGAATATGTTCTTCAGCCACGCCATAGCGCCGCCCTTTTTCTTCGGCTGGTGTTCCAGAGCCCATTCCGCCATCTCTTCCAACTGCTTGGCCTGCTCGCCAAGCTCGACATCGGTGGCGATGGTCAGCTCCGGCGGCAGGCCCTCC
The DNA here is from genome assembly GCA_030612305.1 of Armatimonadota bacterium. Lineage (GTDB taxonomy): Bacteria > Armatimonadota > Zipacnadia > Zipacnadales > UBA11051 > UBA11051. The sequence continues at coordinate 3,779 of JAUWOG010000223.1, forward strand.
TGGAACCTGATTCCCGCTCCGCTATCTCCGCCCGCCTCCTGGGAGGCACACGGAAGCACCGGTCCCAACAGGCACCATGCCACCAGCAGACAAAGGGGGACTACATCGAAGGCATATCTACGAGATGTGAGGGTCACTATCGCTTGATTTCTCCGTCGGTTCAGGTGCGTCATTATCCGCAGCGGCTTCTGCGTCGGCGGTATCTCCCACAACGGGGTCATAACCGCCCGGGCTGAATGGATGACACCGGCATATTCGCCGGCATCCCATTACCAGTCCGCGCCAGAAGCCGTGTATCGTCAGCGCTCTGACCGTGTATTCAGAACAGGTGGGTGTGAAACGGCACGTTCTCGGCAGCACGCGCGACAGCGTGCGCTGGTACAGCCGTATCAACCATATCAACGCTCGCGCGCACATGGATGCTCACTATGGATGCTCACTACTGCAATCGGAGCTCACAAGGCCGGCCTTGCGCAACAGCTCCGCCAACTGCCCATGCAACTGCCGGTATCCGGCCTCTGCCGCCCCCGCTCGCGCAATCACCACTACGTCGGCCTCGCCCACTGCCTCCCCCAGCAACTCCGAAGCTGCCGCTCGCAGGCGCCTCTTGACCTTATTCCGGACTACTGCCTTGCCAACCCGTTTCCCTACCACAAATCCCACACGAATTGCGCCCGGCTCCCCCGGCCCACACACCACTGCACTCAGATACCGGGACCCGAACCTGCGTCCCTCTGCAAATACCCGCCGGAAATCTCTCTCGAGGTGAACCCTGGGGACTTTGCTCAACTCGCGCCTACCGTCTCTGCCGCTTCACCACAAAACGACCGGATAAGTATAGCACACCGCCGCCCCTTGAGCAAACGCCTATGCCCTTGCTGCACCATCGAAAATCGTGACGGTATCACTCACTTGCCCTTGGCGTACAGCCGTTTGCCGTTGCCCAGGGCAAGCTTTGCTTGCGCCCAAGCTTTGCTTGCGCCGTCGTTTGGAGGACAGGCGTCCTCGCCTGTCAATGCCGTTAATCAATGCCGTTGGCGTGTCCCGTTCGAGGGGCGGCTGCCGCTTCACTTCCTGCAACATCATCACGATTTTAGATGCTGCCTCATTCGGCTCCCGTCAGACCACCCGCAAGCTGCGCCCTGATGTACAGCGACGAGATAGTCGCCCCTATCATCATATGCAGAACCAATACCCCGAACGCCTTCAACATACTCGTGCGAAGAGACATCTGCAGCGCCGACACAGCCAACACCAGCCCACCCGCTGCAACCAGCACAATCCCTTTCGTCCCGCTCTCCTGCACCCCGTTCAGCGCATAGCCCACGCCGGTAGTGACCATCGA
>JAUWOG010000695.1 GCA_030612305.1 Armatimonadota bacterium
TCTCCGCAGCCGCTATGGTCTCAGGTTCGTCTCACCGCCGGCCTCAATTGCCTCCGCCGTCTCCACCGACACCAGCGCCTCCCCCAAGTCCGGGCCAAAACCCTCGCCGGCTCCCACCGCACTCACGAACGCCTCGGTCTCTCCCAGCGTCCCGTTAACATACTCAGGCGGCGCATCCGGCGGCGCCGACCACAAGAGCACTTCCTCTCCCGCGTCCCAGATCCTCAGTGTGCAGGGCCCCGTGTCGGCGGCGATGGCATAGTCTTCCCCATGGATCTCATATGTCTCCGCCACTGTCCCCACCACTGGAGACACGATGAAATGTGCGCGCGCGCCACCGGTAAAAGAAACACACGCCTGCGTCAGGAATGCCCCGGGCGTGCCAGTCGCGAGGTTTGTCGCCGATACGTGAAGCGGCATATCCAACAGCGATATGACCGTGTCTATGGCATGGATGGCCGTCCCGGTGACGAAATTGCTCTCGCGCCGGTTGTGACGCAGCATCCGCGCCAGCACAACTTGTGGCGGCCGATCCGCCGCATTCTCTGCCAGCCACTGCCGGGCCTTCATTATCGCCGGACTGAACCGCCGGTTGAACGAGATCATGTGCGGCGTCCCCGACGCCTCGGCCACTGCCAGCAGCCGCCTTGTCGCCTCCGAAGTTTCCCCCGGCGGCTTCTCTATCACCAGCGGAATCCCGTGCGGCAGCAGCGCCCCCGCTATCTGCTCGGTCAGGGCGATGGGCGTAACGGCAACCAGACCATCGATCTGCTCCTCCTCCAGCATCTCCGCCATATCTGTGTACGTGTCGGCGAATCCGAATTCCTCGGCATACTTGCGCGCCCTGGCCTCATCGAGATCGCAGACCGCCGCCAACTCGACGATTCCCGGATTCTGCGCTACAAATGTCCTCAAAGCCGGGCCATGATTCCCCGACGAGTGATTCCCCGCACCAAGTACAGCGATACGTATCACGGTTCGATCCTCCATATCTTCAGGCTACTCAGCTTCAGTCCCGCCACGTATGAGCGAAGCCCCACATGGCCCTCCGTCAGCGGGTGCTCCTCGTGTCGCTGAATCCAGCACTCCCCATCCACCCAGAACTCGACGAAGCTCCCGTTCTGGACCAGCGTCACCTCGTAGGTCTTGTTCCGCTGCAGCAGCCGCGCGCGGTCATGGAACTGCCGCACCATGTGCCGGTGCGGGTTCTTTCGCATCCGCGTCGTCTTGTTATTCGTCCCGCCGAAGTCCACCCAGTAGAACGGCAGCGGCATATATCCCCCGAGGCCGGCGTCCGGCAGGCCTTCCATGTACTCAGGCAAATTCCCATCCGGTTTGTCCATCATCCAGATGAAGATGGCGTCCGTCACCCCGGCCGAGAAATCCTCAGTCGGCATCGGCGTGACTGTGCAATCCACCGCCAGCGGTCCCTTGAATCGCTGCTTCAGCATATTGACGCTCATTGGCATGAACACGCAGCAATCCTCGGTCACCTGCGGTCTCTCGCCATTGCACGCCCAGTTGCGGGACAGCGACTCCGTTCCGAACGCCTCCTCATACAGCAACTCCGCCCGCTTCCATTTCGGGAACGTCACATCATGGACGATGAAGCTCTCCTCACAGGCGATGAGCCTGACATCGGCGTCCCGTACGATGCACCGCAGCCGCCCCTCATTCTCCGTAAAGGGCGGTTCCATCCGTCCACTCACCAGACAGTCCCCGTCCAGAAACACCGCATATTGCTCATCCAGCGTCGCCAGCTTCACCGTATGCACGGCTTCCCTCTCCGTGGTCACCGCCTCGCCTTTGAGCACTTCCTTACCCTTGTGCAGGATCGTGACATGCCGGGCATCCATCATCACCTCGAAGCCGGCGGTTCCCTTCCTCGGGCAGTTGAAATGCACCGTCAGTCCGCCGTCTTGCCCGCTTCGTTCGCAGCTGAAGGTCAGGGC
>JAUWOG010000753.1 GCA_030612305.1 Armatimonadota bacterium
GCGAAACCTGACGCAATGCCCTGCTCCGCCGCGAATGCTTCGATGACGCCCGGCAACTCCTCGCCGTGCTCGAGCCGCATCGCAAAGATGCGCCCGATGGTGCCCTCGGTGTATTGCATGGTCAGTTCCCTTCTGCGGCGGTGAGATAGGGTTTCAGTATTATTGTGGGTTTCAGCAAATGTTGAAACCCCCCATATTACTGAAAGCATAGGGCAGTAGGCGGCAATCGCTGGCGGGTCTAGAGCAGGCCCAGGCCGCGGTGGAAGTCGGCCAGTCTCTCCATCTCCGCATCGCTCAGGCTGTAGTACGGATTGCGACGCCAGCGCTGCGCTACGCCGAAGAGCTCCAGCGTGCCGTGGACGCCGGCATCAAAGCCTCCCCTCAGCGCGCCTGTGTAGTCGAAGAACGGGAGGTCGTACTTCTCGATGACCTCGACTGCCGCCGCGATGTCGTTTGCAAGGATGGCCTGCCAGTACTTGTGCGTGATCTCGGGCTTGAAGGTGATGAAGGTGGACAGATACGAGTCGCAGCCGTAGGGGAGATTGCTGAGATGGTTCTGCTTCTGGCCGCCGGAGAGCACGGCCCACTTGCCATGCACCAGCAGGCTCATCTTGCGCGCGAAGGCGTCGCAGAGATCGTCCTTGATGGCGAGCAGGTTCGGCTCGGTGTCGCGGAGGATTTCGAGCACCTGCATCGCCTCGCCCACGGGCCAGGTGGCGAAGACATTGGTGACAATCATGATGGGCATGACTGCGGCGGCCGCGCGGTAGTGGGTCACGAAGGTCTCGACGGTGCCCGAGCGCGCCCAGTCCGGCGGCATCAGCATCAGGATATCGGCGCCGCCATCGCGGCAGTAGCCAGCGAACGCGACTGCCGCAGGTGTCGCCATGCCTCCGCCGGCAGCAGTGACCATCGCCCGGCCCGCAGTATGCTCGACGGTCGCTTTCGTCACTTCGGCGATCTCGTCATCGGTGAGGAGAGTGTAGAGGCTGTCACCGGCGGTGAGCAGAATCGTCTTGGTGCCGCCGGCGATGACGAAATCAATGAAGTTGCGCAGCCCGTCGAAGTCGAGCGTCCCGTCGCGGTTGAACGGCGTAGTGACGGAGGCGACGGGGCCGGTGAGGGCCGCACGGATTTCGGCCTTGGGCATGTCAGCCATGCGTTGAACGCTCCTTTGGTGCCGCTTGGAGGTTGGGTGCGTTCCTGCAATGAGTCTGTTCCGCGTCTGGCGGCATTTCACCTTGGAGTGATGGGGGAGCCTTGTCAACGGGCGCGGAAATAGGTGCAGTTCACGGCGGAGAAGGACAGCGGCGCGAACGGTCCGGCGGGGTGAAGCCACACGCTGCGACAGGCAACACCTGTCAAAGTGTTGCAGGCGCATTTTTTGCCCCGAGGCTATTTCTTGTGACTACATAATATGGCCGCCAGCCAGGATTGCCACGGTCGCAGCAGCCGGCCGGTTGCCTGCCAATCCGATGCGAGCATTCACTGTATCGAGCGGACGATGCGCTCCTTGCTCAGGACACCGCCCAGGCACCACGTCAGGCTCAGCATCACCACCGCTATGCAGGACAGCAGGCCGATGAGCTGCCAGGAAGTTATCAGGCCGC
>JAUWOG010000196.1 GCA_030612305.1 Armatimonadota bacterium
GGTGCTCGCTCTCGGCCGAGATGACTTCCTGCGTCTGTTTCCGCTGCACGCCAGGGGCAGTCGTGCGCTCCTGCACCTCTCGCTGTCGCGGGTGCTGCACCTGGCCGACCATAATCAATAGCCCGCATCGCCCGCCAGTCAGAACCTAGCCCGAATAATTCATGAAGAAAAAGGAAGAGATTGCGGAGAGACGCGGAAATGGGCTATGTCGGCTGTCGAGCCTTATTCCGGAGGTCTCCCCGCAAATGACACAGTGTAATTCGCAACTCAGCTTCGGACTCCTTCATCGCAAGCAAATTGTCGGCGCTTTCGACGGTGGGGATATCTCCTCCGACGGCGGCGTCATGCTGGTAGCTGAAGCCGATGACGCTCTCGGCCTGACGCGGAAACTCAGCGCCGTGCTCTCGGATCAGCGCCAGCCGGGCAAAGTGCGCCACTCCCTGAGCGATCTGCTTCGCCAGCGCGTCTATCAGATCGCCCAAGGCTACGAGGATTGCAACGATGCCGATGACTTGCGCCGCGACGCGATGTTCAAGACAGCGATCGGCCGCTTGCCCGCCACGGGCGATGACCTGGCGTCGCAGCCGACTTTGTCGCGCTTTGAAAACAGCATCCGCCCGCGTCAGCTTCTGGCAATGGCGCGAGTGCTGCTCGAGGTGTTCTTGAGGCAGTACGAGACTGCCACGCCGCAGCGAATCATTTTGGATTTTGACGCCACCGATGACGAGACGCACGGGCAGCAGCAATTCGCCGAGTTCCACGGCTACTATGATGAGCATTGCTACCTGCCGCTGATCGTGACGGCGAAAGTGGACGCGGGGCCCAAGGAGTTGGTTGCCGCGATGCTGCGTCCGGGCTGCTCCCATGCCAGCACTAATGCGCTTTCTGTGCTGAAGCGTCTGGTGGCCGCAATTCGGAGCCACTGGCCGAAGGTACAGATTCTGTTGCGGGCCGACGCCGGCTTTGCGATACCTGACATCTACGACTGGTGCGAGGGCAATGGCGTAGAGTATCTCATCGGCCTGGCGCAGAATTCTGTTCTGTTGCGTCTCGTGGAGCCGCATCTGGAAGCGGCGCGCGCGGAGTTCGAGCAAAGCGGAACCAAGGTGCGGAACCTGCATGAGGCGCGCTACGCGGCGGATAGCTGGTCGCATTCTCGGCGTGTCCTGATGAAGGCGGAGGTGTCGGAGCAGGGCGACAATCCGCGCTTTGTGGTCACGAGCCTGGTGGCCGGCGATGCCGAGACGCTGTATGATCTGTATGCGCAGCGCGGCGAGATGGAGAACCGGATCAAGGAGCTGAAGAACGACCTGCAGATGGATCGCACGAGTTGTCATCGGTTCGTGGCCAATCAGTTTCGTGTGCTGCTTCACGCGACGGCATTTGTACTGTTGAGCTTCATACGCAGACTGCTTGCGGGCACGCGGCTGGCAAATGCGCAGGTCGGGACTCTGCAGCGGCATCTTCTGAAGGTGGGGGTGTTAGTGAAGGAGACGTGCCGCCGTGTGTTGTTGAGCTTCGCTTCGCATTGTCCGGTTCAAGGCCTGTGGGTTTTGCTGTTACGACGCATACGGGCGGCGGCGATCTGAGGCAAGCTGCTGCAAAAGGAGCGTTTCGAGGCTGGATGCGACATCCCAGGGATGAGTGTGCCTGGCGAGTGGATTTCGGATGCTTCTGCGACGGCAAGGGAGGATAACTTGCGGCTGATCGGCCTTTCATGCTGCAACTGCCATGTTCTGGTATCCTTCCCACGCGCACTCGTACCCGAAATCCACTCGCCCCAGACGTTCCCGAATGATGCGGGCTAGTCCACCTCCGCCGTCAGGACAGCCAGGGCCACCCCCGCCACGGTAGCGGCGCAAGCAGAGCTATTTGTCCTGGACCTCGCCCGTCATCGGGACGAAGATGACCGGCAGCACCGACTGCTTGACGATCTCGCCGTTGATCTTAGTGAGCAGGAGTAGCTCCTGGCGGCCGCGCTCCTCCCCCACCGGGATGACCATGCGGCCGCCTTCTTTGAGCTGCGCGATGAGCGGCTCGGGAATGCGCTCGGGTGCGCAAGTGACGATGATGCCGTCGAAGGGCGCCTCGGACGGCCAGCCGCGATAGCCGTCACCCGCGCGCACCGAGACCTTCTCGTAGCCGAGTCGGCGGAGGCGGTCGCGGGCCTCGTTGGCGAGCGGCTCGAGGATCTCGATGGAGTACACATGCTTGACCAGCTCGGCAAGCACGGCGGCCTGGTAGCCGGAACCGGTGCCGACCTCGAAGACTGTGTGCTCGGCCTTGGGCTCGAGTAGCTGGGTCATGAGGGCGACTATCGAGGGAGCCGAGATGGTTTGCTCATGGCCGATCGGCAAGGGGTAGTCCTGGTAGGCAAGGTGGCGGGAGCTCTCAGGTACGAAGAGGTGGCGTGGGGTCTTGCGCATGGCGGCGATGACGCGCTCGTCGCTGAGCTCCCACCGGGCGATGATGGCATCCACCATGGCATTGCGCTGACCCTCATAGCCGGGCTTTGCGGTGTCCTTTTCCTCGGCGCACGAAAGCGGGCAGAGGCCGAGACCAATCAGAGCAATGACGAGGATCGAGCTGAGACGGTTTCGTTTTGGCATGTCAGAAAACCCTCCTTGCCAGTATTGTACCCCCCCGGTTGGCAGGTGGCAACCATCAGAATATTGTCAGCGATCCAGGCCGACTGTGCAGGGCACAAAGTGGCGGTCGCCGACGTTGACCAGGTAGTCGTATCCGGCCTCGAAGTCTGACTTGTCCTTGAAGCCCCGGACGATCGTGATGTCACCCGTCGAGATGCCCTCGGCGGTCACCGCCTTGATCTCGTAGCTCGTGTCCAGCGGCAGGTCATTGTCGAAGTGTATCGTCTGGCCGGCAAGCTCCACGCCCTGTGGCAGCGGCGGATCCAGCATCACCAGATTGTTCTCCGGGTCCGAGGCATCAATATTGCTGACCGTGCCCTCATAGGCTGCTCGCTCAGCAATCAGCTTTATGTCCCCGTAGCTCAGCAGCGTCGCGTTGCTCATGCGCATCAGCTTCATCTCGCCATTGACGAGGCGTATCATCCCGATCTGACCGTCGAACTCGATGCCGCCCTCCACCTTCACGCTCGTCGGCTCCTCGCAGTTGATGAGGATGTCGGTGCTGCCGTCGGTCAGCTCTACGGCCACTGCGGCGACCGAATTGGGATCGGCGTCATGCTCGACTTTCAGCCTGCGTACCTGCTTGATGAATGGTGTCGTATCATACGGCTCCAGCACCGTGACGAACTGGCTCTCGACGTCCTCGCCGAGGCGGCTCTGGATGAGGTAGCGCAGGCGGCGGGGATTGCCCGGCTTCTGTGGCGGATCGCCGGCCGCCGTCGCCACTTCGTCACACGGCGTGAGAGCATGGAGGCGCAGATGCGGCTCTTTGCCTTCCTTGATGCGACCGCGCAGGTCGTCGCTCCTCCAGTCAACCGTGTAGTAGTCAGCCACCGGCCCTGCCGAGCGCGCCACATCGTACAGGTACGTGAACCCGCTGGCCTTGTAGAAAGCCGCATCGTCGCCGTCGAGTTTGGCGAACGGAACGTCCGGCCCCGCAAATGTGCCTTCGCCCTGCTCGACCAGCGATATGCCATTGACCGTCGCCGTCTCAGACGCACCGTGATACGAGAGGCGGTGGCTCTTGCCTCCGCGCGCGCGGAAGACATCGAAGACATAGCTGTCCGTATCCGACACATCCACCAGCGCGACGCAACGCCGGTAAGTCTGCATGTCAGAGTAGGCAGTGAGGGAGGAGACCTCCATCGTGCGCAGGGGCGGCTGCACGGCGAAGAGGGTTATCTTGCCGCCCGGGCTGTAGCCCGACCGCGTGTCATTGACTTGCAGCGTGTTGTGGCTGATGGTGTTGCTGGTCCACGCGCCACGCTTGGGCCAACTGCCGGTGTACTCCGGATAGCCCAGGTCCGGCATCATCGCGATACTCTCAGCGAAGAGGCCGATATTGAGGCAGTCGGCGTGCGAGTGGCCCTTGCCGTAGCCGTAGTGGATCCACAGGGCGCGGCCATCCGTGGGCTGTTCGGTCTGCAGATAAGCCTGCCCATACCGACCCAGGTGGTCGCACTTGAGCTTCGCCTCTGTCGCCTGGGCCGCCGCCGCAATCTCTTTCCCCAGCGCTTCAGGATCCTGCTCGAAGATGTCGCTACTCAGCCGCAGCCTTCCGACATTCTCCTTGGCCTCCCGCCATGCAAGTGATGCCAGTTTCGGATCCTTGCAGAGCTTGAAACCCAGCGCAAAGGTCGCGGCCCGGCCTCTGCGTCCCCAGGTGCCGGTCCCCCCGCTGTCACCGATGTTCGGCATCACTGTATCCAGGCAGTTGATACGCGGCTCGATGAAGAACGTCTGCTTCAGCTTGGGGTAGTCCGCGGCCAGGTTGTGCCTGGCGTAGTCCGGGTAGCAGGCCAGGATCTCGGCCAGTTGCTGCATCGTGCTTGTCCAGATGAAGCCGTAGCCGCCACACTCGCCGCCCATCCCATCGCGGTCGAGACCCTCCTCCAGCACCCAGGGGAGGGGGTCCTTGTGTCTGTTATACTCACCGGGATAGAGCGGGTCGAAGAGCCAATCGAGCCACTCTTCGGTCACTTCGCCTCTGTCCAGTGCTATTGCCGAGGTGGCGAGGGAAGTATGCGTCATGCCGGTATTGCCTCTGATGCGACCATCCCTGCAGGACTTCAGGCCCTCCAGCACCAGGTCATCTTCGACATGCCGACAGATCGCTGCGATGCTGGTCTTGTCGGCCAGCTTGTACTGCTTTGCCTTCTCCGCGCAGAACTCCACCAGCGCCTCATCATCCTGGATGCCGTCATAGATGAGGTCATAGCAACGCGCGAACCTCTGGGCGACACGCGTCTCCCAGATGCAGCCCTCGATGCGGCCCTGACCGGTGCCGCCCTGACTGTGCTGGAAGCCCAGGTCATGCAGCGGCTTGTAATCCATCTCCGGATAGACATCGGCGATACGATCCAGCAACACCGCACACTTGTGCGCATACTTCGGCTCACCCGTGAGCGTGTAGGCCCGCGCCAGAGCGCTTATGGCCGGATAGACTGTCCTGCGCCAGTGCGCCCACTGGCAGTAGGACGCAATGATGTGATGGACGTTACCCTTCTCGTCCGTCATTCCGTAGCCGTCATCCACATAGAGCTTGTGCAGCGGGGCCTTGGGGTCCGGGTGCTCGGCGTTGAACAGCAGCGACTTGTCACCTAGCTCGCGATCGAAGAAGCCGTGCTCGTCAAGCGCGCTCCTGTAGAAAGCGTAGAAATCGTTCTTCGGATAGACCTCGCCGCAGTTGGGGCACCTCATTTTCCAGGGCGCGTTGACAGTGTCATACTTCCACCAGCGCATCCCGTGTTTCAGCGCTTCCGCGCCGCAG